>DATKVL010000001.1:0-1144 GCA_035530115.1 Dehalococcoidia bacterium
GGGAGATGGCGAGGTTTGCCTTTCCACCGCCAATCGTAATTTTAAGGGAAGAATGGGCAACCCCGAGGCTATGGTATACTTGGCTAGCCCGGCAACTGCCGCCGCCTCAGTCATAAGGGGCGAGATTACTGACCCCAGGGAAGTTACGTAATGACTGATCTAATGCTAAAGGGCAAAGCCATTAAACTGGGCGATAATATCTCCACTGATGATATTATTCCCGGCAGATTTGCTCATCTGAGGAGCAACTTGCCTGAACTCGCCAGGCATGTCCTGGAGGATACTGCGCCTGAATTCGCCTCAAGGGTAAGGGCTTTGTCGGCGGCAGGTGAAGGCAAAGCAATGTTAGTGGCGGGCAAAAATCTTGGCCTTGGTTCCAGTCGGGAACATGCTCCGGTAGTAATCAAAATGTCGGGGGTAGGCGCTATTTTAGCCAAATCGGCAGCGCGCATCTTTTTCAGGAACGCCATAAACCAGGGTTTACCTGTCCTGCTTTGCGACACCGATAAAATCGGCGATGGCGATGAACTGGAGATAAATTTGACAGGTGGTATGATTGCTAATTTGACTTCTGGTATTACATTGAACTGTAGTAAAATGCCGCCGATAATGTCCGCCATTCTTGAGGAGGGCGGGCTTATCCCTTATATACAAAAGCATAAAGGTTTTGTCATTATAAGCTAACTTTCCTCTCCCTTGATGGGAGAGGATTAAGGTGAGGGTGATGGCTATTGTGAAGCATAGAGTAACTTTTATCCCTGGCGATGGCATAGGCCCTGAGGTGGCTGAGGCGACACGGCAGGTGCTGGAAGCTACGGGGGTCAAGTTCCAGTGGGACACTGTTATCATAGGCGGTCAGGCTCAAGATAAGTTTGGCACACCTCTCCCTGAAAGTGCTCTCCAGTCCATAAAGCAAAACAAAGTCGCCCTTAAGGGACCGGTGACCACACCTATAGGCACTGGTTTCAGGAGCGTCAATGTCGCTTTGAGGCAGACGTTAGATCTTTATGCCTGTCTGCGTCCTTATAAGGTGTACCCCGGTATAAACACGCAGTTCAAAGACGTGGACATAGTGGTAGTCAGGGAGAATACCGAAGACCTCTATGCCGGTATCGAATTTGCCAGGGATGATTCAGAAACAAAG
>DATKVL010000002.1:0-2767 GCA_035530115.1 Dehalococcoidia bacterium
AATCGGCTCTTTATCATATGCTGACACATCAGGAGAGCTGATTTCAAATTAATGTCCATCACCTTGCTAAAAAAAGCATCGTCTACTTCCAAGAAATTCTTAAAAGGATATATTCCAGCATTGTTTACCAGTATGTCAGGCCCCTTCCCTTTTAACTTTTCCCACAAGGCAGCTATCTCCTCTTTTGAGGAAAGGTCTACTTTATGAATGTTGATTTCCACTTCGAACCTTGAAAGCTCTTTGGCTACAGTCCTTAACCCCCGTTCGTTCATGTCTACAAGTTCTAAATCCGCGCCTGCTTCTGCAAATCTATAGGCCATTGCCTTGCCAATACCAAGTGCGGAACCAGTTATTAAGGCTTTTTTACCTTTAAGGGAGATAAGTTCGGATAGAGGCTTTAAAACTCTCATGGCAATATTCTAGACCATTTGAGCATGCGTCATGTAACTGCCTTACCATTATACCACGGCCATTGATGATTGATTTTTCACGCTATAAAAAGTGCAGGCTCTCTTAAATCGGCGTTCCGCGAAGAAGTTAGCAAGCTAGAGCGAAGGCTTTTGGGAAGGCTTTACCTTTTGTCCTGAGTAGTGGGGAAGGGGGGACTCGAACCCCCACGCCTTACGGAGGTTCTGTTCTTCGCTACTTATTCATGAGTGGTAACCTTGGGGCTAGATAAGAGATACCTTTGACTCTCTCCATTTCATTTGCATACTCTGGAGGAGGCGGATCACATACGAATACCTCTGACCCTGACTTGATTATATTCCTGAAGCCTGCACTCCTGAGCATGGCATAAACACAGCTCTCATTGGCAAACCACCAGTTGCTATAGTCGTGATTGTAGTTTTCCTCGATGAAGAACATCTTGGGATAGTCAGGGTGGTCAAAGACTTTCGTCTCTCCAATTTCATAATCGTCTAGCAGGGTTAGCTTCCTTTTCTCCCAACTCAGGTTCTGGTCGTCATCAGTTATTGGTTGAGTCCCTCTAATGACAGTTGTGAAATACATCTTTTCCCTCGCCATTTCGGCGATCTTATCCACCACCAACAGCGGGTATCTGAGATGATAGAAGACTCCCAGGAAGAGTACGAAGTCGAACTTACGTCGGTTTGTTAGGACGAACTCATAGAGATTCACTACCTCATAATCTACCGGTACATTAAAGTAGTTCGCCACAAATCTTGCCTGGTTGATAGACTTGAGCTTGATGTCTATTCCTAACACGCTCGCTGCTCCTCGTTGCTTCATTTTTATCGAAAAGTACCCTGCGTTACACCCGATGTCCAGAACTGTTTTCCCGGTCAAGTTCTTGGGAACATATGGTTCAATTAGTTGCCACCGGCTTTCTGGATAGGTGGGGTCGGCAGCATTTGTGAGAACCCCATCCAGATTGAAACATTGATACCATGGGCCAAGCTCCCGGACTTTGTCTTGCAACTCTTTTCGACTGTACTCCATCTTGTTTGAATCGCTCATTTGAGACTCTATCTCACTCTTGAACCGCTCTATCTCACTTTTTGGTATAAGAGTCCGATGTTTCCCTTTACGGGAATAAATTTGCCTTTCTTAATCAGCTGCCAGGCTGTGGTCACTCCTATCTCCAGCTTTTTGGCTGCTTCGTCTGCATCATATAGGTCTGGCATATCAAATATGATCTTAACTATAATAGGTAGATACTATCACTCTTTACCAGATGCATGTCAAGCTTCCTTTTTAAGAAAGGATTTTTCGCTCTGTAGTCAAAAAATGGGGGAAGTTTAAGATTCCTATACCAGAGGCCCTGTAGTCGAAATTTAGCTGTCTTTTAGGTTCAATTAAAGGGAGTTTTTGGTCTACTTTTTCGCCATGGATTGTTGCCAGTGTCTTCAACAGTCTACCTCCGTCTTATATTCCGGCAGCATTTGCTCGACCGTTCCTAATGGTAGAATGCCAGTCCTGTCAACAGCAATCCAGACCGACAGTACTGGTAGAACCATTATGGAGAATGGTCTAACACATACTGTCGCTATAATATATAACGTATTTGAATAATAGGCTTCGGCGAAACAGTACTTAAGTAGCAGTGAGACAGTAGTAATTTGGCGAAATGGGGATACTACGTAGTGGGGAAGGGGGGACTCGAACCCCCACGCCTTTTAAAGCACATGATCCTAAGTCATGCTCGTCTGCCAATTCCGACACTTCCCCGATAGGAAACCACCTAATACAATAGCATTTTACGGGACTCGCCTCAAGCTAGAATTCCAGGGACATCATAGCCGTGAGGCCTACTATAAATTAGGCATTATATCCCCAGAATAATCTGCGTAAACAAAGAGACGGTTTCTTAAACCGTTACCTGAAAAAGTTTGAAAATTGAGCACCGCAAGTGACGCCACTTCAGATGCTATTTGTACTTGGGTTCTCGGCTCTATTTACATTCGCCATCGACTATCCTAAGTACGTTGCTTTCAAAAGATTTGAGCTGTGATTCTTATGGGAATTATAGGCCAATCCCCCACTTAACCCATACATAATACCTATGGTAGACTGATGGCTTGGCATCACACATAATATAGAGCAGCATATGTCAGCGAATTGGAAATCATCACCAATGATTGCCTTAATTGCCCTTGTTGGGGTGACGGCAGTCTGGGGCTATACTTTTCTTGTTGTACAAGATGCCATAGCACGCATGGCAGTCATGGACTTTCTAGCGTGGCGCTTTGTAGTAGCTAGTGTTGTGATGATTGCCTTGCGTCCGACCTGTCTGCGTAACGTGACG
>DATKVL010000003.1:0-1412 GCA_035530115.1 Dehalococcoidia bacterium
GAAATATCCAGTGTTGTGGATGCCAAGACGCAGTTCAAAATCACCTTTAACAAGGTGAGCAATGTGCCTGACAAGCTGATGGGCGCTGTTATGGATCGCCACGATGAAGTTGTCAACGCGATCGAGTTCCCGTACAGCCCGACAAGCTCCGAGCCGGTAGCACCAAAAGGAAAGAAGCCCGCAGGTAAGCGGAAGTACTAAAGGATCCGCGCTCAGGGCCGGTGGTTCCGGATAACCCCCTGTGTTATAGGCCAACGCCCCTAGCCGTTGGTGAAGGATTTGGGGACACCCTGGAGAGACGGGGGTCAGTCTGACAGCATTCTATTAGGAACGTAGTTTCGAACGATTGAACACTGGCTTGTCGGCCCAACTGAAAATTGGGTAAAAGCAGGTACCGGCCACTGTGACAGCGACCGGTCTAATTTTAAAAGGAGAAACAAAATGAGTGAAACAGGTACAATGGAAATGGAACAAAGAAGGCCTTCACTGTTGCGGCGCATCTTGTGGAAAGTAGACAGTGCCCAATACAAGATCAAAGACTTCGTCGTAAGAGTTTGCCTAAAGATAATCCGCTGGTCTGAGCGAGACAGCAATTACATCAAGCATGCTCAAAGGGAATTCGAGATTCTCTACAAAGGCATGTCCAAAGAAGACCTCGAGGGACCAAATACCTGGATCCTCGAGAACATCTTGGACTTGCTCGCAGTGCTGGGCATTCAGGGCCATTCTGGTGGATCTATTGGGTATTGTCTAAGCTGGTTTGAAGCTGCTGCCCGGTTCCGTTGTCTGTCTCCGCTAACTGGTGCTGACGACGAGTGGGGTGAATCATTCGGCAATGATGGAACAAAGCAGAACAAGCGCATGTCTGAGATCTTCAAAGATAAAGATGGGCGGGCATACACGATCTACGGTTACATATTCCGTGAGCCTAGTGGATCTTGCTTTACTGCTGGTCCAGGTAGCTGGAAATACATCGAGTTTCCTTACAGCTACAAGGAACCCGAGTACATTCCTGTCGATGAAGACGGCAACTGTATTCACGCAGAAGATGCCCTGAAAACTGGAAGGCGAGTGTA
Organism: Dehalococcoidia bacterium; assembly: GCA_035530115.1. GTDB lineage: Bacteria > Chloroflexota > Dehalococcoidia > GIF9 > AB-539-J10 > RBG-13-51-36. The sequence goes on from DATKVL010000003.1 coordinate 1,077, forward strand.
GAAGATGGTTAAGATTGGAGACAAGATTCCGTTGGGAAACGGAGAAGAAAGAATTGTGGTTCATGTCACTCCTTCTTATAAAGAAGACTGCGATCACGATTTTCCAACTGACGATGAAAGTGGACAGGTCGAAATGTCGTCTTGTTGTACTAAGTGTGGAATATCATTTACTCGGTACATCTTTACGGAGTGTCCATGAAAAAGCCTGTAGTTATAGACTTTGAAACCAAGAGCATTGAGTCTCGCCCACACTATCCTCCTGAACCTGTGGGCGTAGCGATCAAGTATCCGGGCAAAAAGTCTAGGTACTACGCCTGGGGGCATCCAACCAAGAAT
>DATKVL010000004.1:0-1153 GCA_035530115.1 Dehalococcoidia bacterium
CTGGAATAGTACAGCACATACAAGTGTTGGAACCGCTTTTGTGGCTGACGCGGTTTATTTTCTTCATGGTGTTGGAGTGTCCGACACTGCTGTTCCTGACGTTCTCTCGCTGATGATCGGACTATTAACGTTACAGTTACCCGACTGCCCTCCATTGATAAACCTTTTATTAGCGACGTTCGTGTATGGTCCAGTTGTATATATCATCTGGTTCATTATCAAGGAGAGTATGCCGTTTGTTTAATCGAAGTAAAATTCTTGCGCTGGCGGTCTTGCTGTGCTTGCCTCTCGGATTGCTAGCACTTCCGCAAGGCATACAAAATGAGGTCAATAAAAAACCAGTTCAATTCATTATTTCAAGTTGGAGTTATCCAGATGCACACGGACAAGGAATAGCGTTGATATCTCCTGAAGAGAACAGTTCTGTTTACTGGTCCCCTATCCTTGATGGTACAGGATGGTTATATCCGGATAATTCTTCACAGATTGAAATAGAAGCAGGCTATTCGCTTAGGCTAGATGTGCGTGTGATAGTAAATTGTACGTTTCTTAATGTTGCAGAAGGGAACGGGTCTGATTATTCAGCCAGCGAACACCCAGTATTAAACTATATTCGCCTTGGTCTTGTAGTCACAAACTCATCAACAACCGTTTTCGAACTAACAAATATGACGTATGATGTTTTAGGTGGGGACCTTGGAGGCGGACTTTGGTATTATTCGTTTGTCGATATTCTGAATTTCACAACGATAGCAGGGGAAATTTACATTACCACGATAACCTATGAGATTTATTATCCAGAGGTGATCGAGTGAAACATGATTCAATGAAGACCAAGAGAACTATTTTACTGGCATTTTTACTCATGCTTTATATAGGACCGTCCCTTTTTGCTATGACTTCTTACAGTTTACCTAGTCCCACAGAGCCAAACACAGGCAAAGAATTTTCACTTTCAGCGTATGGTGACGAATCACCAGATAGTATAACAAGTTTCAGTGAAACCTTGCCTGATGATGTTTTGTATTATCCAGATTCTTTTTCGAATACAACAAAAATCACGGCGTCTAGTGGTGATGATGATTACGCGGATTCTACGAGTTTGGATTCTGTATATTGGGATAGTCCATATGCCGCAGAAGAAACCGCTAAC
>DATKVL010000005.1:0-4574 GCA_035530115.1 Dehalococcoidia bacterium
ATCTTCTTCAGAAAGCTGTGCGGATTGGATTTGGTCAAGCACTCTGCTCTGGTGCATAAGAGGATAATCACTGCCGAAAAGGATTTTATCACTGCCGATGATGTGACTCATCTGCTCAAAAATCTCGGGCTTATAAAGGAAGACGGTGGCCGCGGTATCAAAGGAGACATTGGTGAGAGCCTTGGCTACTTCGGGCATCAGGGCATAAAAAGGCAACCCACCGCCCCAGTGAGCACAAACAAGCGTTAAGTTGGGGAAAGCCGTGATAAAGGAGTAGAGAATGCCAGGGGTGATGCCGCCCTTGCCGGGGTACTCATGCCCTACTGGCTCAGAGGAGTGGGTCAGGAAAATCAAGTCGTGCTTTAGTGCGGCATCAACCAGAGGCTTCATTGTTGTCTTATCAGCGAGGCCGAAGCCCTGTACATCAGACCTTAATTCGCCAATTCCCTTGGCCCCGGCTTCAGCACATCGCTCCAACTCGGCTATGGCAGCATCTCCTGCCCCGGGTTGAATAGCACAAAAGCCGACAAGCCTTGTGGGATAGCGTGATACTGAGTCTAGAATGTAATCGTTCGTTTTTACACAGAGTTCATGGCTCACCCAGCCAGCGTTAAGAACGACGGACAAACCAATGCCGGCCTCATCCATGCTGGCAAGCAGTTCCTCCGCCGTAGCTATCCTGGCTTTTGGGTGAGAATAAAGCAAGGAAAAACAGGGGTCGCGTTTGATATATTCATCACGCCTTTCCTTCAGCCAGGGGGGAAATATATGGGTATGAAAATCTACAATCACTGACGACATTATATTCAAACGAAAAGAAGGGGGCAACTCTTGTTCCCCACCCACCCTGTCATTGCGAGCGAAGCGCGGCAATCCCCCTTGGCTAAATTCCAAATCCTAATTTCTAAGCTCTAAACAAATCCGAGTGTCAAAATTCAAACCTCTAAACTGTTTTAGTCATTGGTATTTCGGACTATGATATTGTTTAGAATTTGGTACTTAGAATTTAGGATTTGAAGGGGAGTGGCTTTGGTGGGGAAATAGGGGTGGCCCTTTTTATATTTCCACCGTCCCACCTTCGGTGGGCAGGATGACTTTTATCCCGCTGTCGCTCAGATTATCCGCGTAGAATTCGGGTTTCTCAGAGTGCACCGGTATAAGCACCTCCGGTTTAATCTCACGAGCAACTCTCAACAGGTCTATCCCACAGGCATGTCCCGAAGCATGCAGCCCCTTCTCCTCCTCGGGTATTTCCCATTTGCCATTCCTTTCTACAGGGAGGCCAAATGCCCGTAATTGGAAGCGCTCAAGCCAGCTGTGCAAACGCCGGAAGTCCATCTCCTGCTCCTCGTTATGAGGTTCGCTCGAGCTAAAGACATAAAGGCTGCCGGCCCGGGGCTGTATGCTGGGCAGCTCATTCAAGTCCCAGAAGCTGAAGCAGAGGATGAAATCACCCTGGTTAGAACTGACATCCTTAGCCAGAACAACCTTGCTGGAGTAGTCCTGGTAGATATTTCGCAACCATGAATCAGGACTCTTACTAGCAGTTGTTTCTTGATAGATGACAATGGCATCCTCCCGGGCAATGTCAGGTATCTCCGGCTCGAGAAGGCGCATGGTCTTTAAAAGGTAAGCATCCCTGGGCAAAATGGTTAACTTCCTTTTTGTGTCTCTGGCAACCTGCAAAAAGGTAAGCAAGCGATTTACATCTCTGGGAGGAAAATCGGCAATGACCAGACCCCGGGCATCGTTAATAGCTTTGAAGGCATTTTCATATACTTCCTGCTCGGAAACATTCGCCGCTTTGTCCACATTAGTGCCTTCCAGGATTAATGCCCTGGGATGTAGCTGAGCTGCCTCCTTTATCATTGACTCGGTAAGTTTACCGTGCCTACCATGAAGTCGTAGGTCGCCGCTGTAAATCACCCAACCAGAGCTTGTCTCAATACCCCAGGAACAGGCACCGGGAATGGAATGGTCTACGGGGAAGCAACGCAGATTAAAGCTACCTTTACTAATATCGCCCAGCAGTTGTGAGGCAAGTTTTTTCCGCCGGGTAGCTTTTTCCCAAAAATTTTCGGCCTCCTCACTCAGTTCGAGCTTATCAGCAACGCAGAAGCGACGTTGACGGTCACCACTGCTGCTGGCAACATAAGCCCCCTGCTTCCATCCCTTCAAACATTCCTCCACCCTGGGGGTGAAATAGCACACCTGCTGGTCGAAGGCTGGTGTGCCTGAGTCCTGTACTGCCTTGGCGATAAATGCTGTGGTCGCAGTGGCATATACCGGAATGTCTTCTCTCAGGAAAGATATGTGGCCGGAGTGGTCGAGATGGGCGTGGGTTAGCAAAATTCCATCTATATCTTCAAATTTGCGATAATGCTCTGCTCGGCGAAATCGCTGCCAGAGATTTTCCGTCTCCAGGTCAGTGCGGTAAATGCCCTCAAGCTGGGGAAGCAGCCTCATTACTAACAGGTCGAGGAGTCCTGCTCCGGGTCGAGGCTTTAAATATTCCTCGTAGAAGGTTCGATACTTACTATAGGGATAACCAAAGTCCAGGAAAAGCTTCCCCTTATCATCTTCAAGGAGGATTTTATTGCCCCCGATTTCCCTGACGCCTCCGTAGAACGTAAGCTTTACCATTCCGATACCGAAATCAAAAATAGCAGGATTTCACCTGGTGTATCATAATCAGCTTAGCATATCCATTGAGAAAATCGAAATAAAGCAGCGTATCTCGCCCAGATTTTTGTAGGTGCTTGATTCATCAAGCACCTCTTCTGTCATTGCCAGCAGGCTGTCATTGCGAGCACTTCTCCCTTTTTTTGTCATTGCGAGCACCTGAAAGGTGCGTGACAATCTCATTGTCTCACGAGATTGCTTCGTCGCTACGCTCCTCGCAACGACAGAAACCTAAAATGGGGAGTGCTAAGCTCCAGGTTTTTCGGTATACTTAGGGGGATGGACGAAATGTTACTGGTGGACAAGCCTAAAGGGCTTACCTCTTCCCGAGTGGTACAGCGGATAAAAAAGAAATTCAACGTGAAGGTTGGTCATACGGGGACCTTAGACCCCCTAGCTACGGGGCTTTTAGTTATTCTCACCGGCAAGCGGACGAAAAACGCCTCTTTGTTTCTTAAGCTGGACAAGGCTTACGAGGTTAAGGCTGTTCTCGGTATCGAGACAGATACCTTTGACTCTGAAGGAAGGGTTTTGCGGCGAAGCGATAACGAAGTAACCAGAGAGGAATTGGAAAGGGTCTTGAAGGAATTTTATGGTGATATTTGGCAGACCCCTCCATCGTTTTCAGCTAAAAAAATGGCAGGTCAAAAAGCTTACCAGCTAGCCAGAAAGGGTATCAGCGTAGATATACCACCTAAAAAGGTAAGCATTTATTCTCTGGAGCTCAAGGAGTTCCAGTTTCCCTATTTTGCTTTCGCTTGCGAGGTGTCTTCAGGATTTTACGTTAGAAGCCTTGCTCACGATATCGGAGAGAAACTCGGGGTGGGCGCTACTGTAGTGGAAGTTCGCCGCACTAGAGTGGGCCCTTATCATGTGGAACAAGCTAAAGGCTTGGAGGAGCTCCTGGGCTATAAGTAGTTGCCCCCTGCAGTCAACAGCTTTGATCAAGGTGGAATCTAAAGCCAGGGCGTCGACGTAGTGCCCATAAATCCACCTGAACACCGCTTTTAGCTTCGATTTTTAGCGACAATGGTAAACTAAGGCAAATTTTCACGCTAAAAAGTGTAGCCCTGCATTATCTCCCCATTGATTGGGTTATAGTCTCCATGATACAATATTTAAGGAGTGGCTACTGAGAAAGAGAAGGCAGTCGAATTAGCCATTGAGCAAATCGAGAGGCAATATGGCAAAGGTTCGATTATGAAGTTAGGCGAAGCTCCAGCTAGAGTAGCTGGAGATGCCATTTCCACCGGGGCACTGGCTCTTGATCTGGCTTTAGGAATAGGTGGCATACCGAAAGGGCGAGTTACCGAGATATTTGGTTCTGAGGCTTCGGGTAAAACTACACTCGCCCAGCATATAATCGCTGAAGCTCAAAAAGCTGGCGGTATTGCTGCATATATTGATGCTGAGCATGCCCTTGACCCTAGCTATGCCGCTAACTGCGGTGTCAACCTGCGCGATTTACTTATCTCTCAACCTGACACCGGCGAGCAAGCTCTGGAAATTACTGAAACCCTGGTGAGAAGCGGTGCTGTAGATGTAGTAGTCATCGACAGTGTAGCCGCCCTGGCGCCCAGAGCTGAGATAGAAGGCGAGATGGGCGATGCCCATGTTGGTTTGCAGGCACGATTGATGTCCCAGGCATTGAGAAAATTGAGCGCTGCTATCAGTAAGTCTAAAACAGCGGTTATTTTTATTAACCAGTTGCGAGAAAAGGTGGGCATTGTTTTCGGTAATCCGGAGGTAACTCCCGGGGGAAGGGCGCTTAAGTTCTATAGCTCGGTGAGGATAGATTTAAGGCGGGTTGAATCCATCAAGCAGGGCACAGAAATGGTAGGCACAAGGGTAAGGGCCAGGGTGGTTAAGAATAAGGTAGCTCCTCCCTTCCG
>DATKVL010000006.1:0-6641 GCA_035530115.1 Dehalococcoidia bacterium
TTTCCTCACCTCATCAAATAAACCTGGTTACCGCTCTGGAATTAGGAAAGATGCTTGACTTAGCAATGCCCCAAGAGATCACTATATTCGCTGTGGAGGCAAAAGACATTACTAGCTTTAGCGAGAAGTGCACACCTGAAGTGGAGAGAGCGATTCCTGAAGCGATTAAGATGGTACTGGAGGAATTAAGTGAATAGCATAATCAATGGTGGGAAATTGGCGGCTTATTGCCGTGACAGGCATGGAAAGAAATTTTTGACTTTTAGCATTTACCCCTAGCATAAGATATATTATTCCAGGACTTTTGCGAGGTAAAAGTCCGATGTAAGGCAGTTTACAGGAATAGAGGATAAAAGTATGCTTACAGTTTGGGAAGCAATAAAAATTAGGCGCAGCATCCGTAAATTTGCCCCGGATGATGTCCCGGAAGATATGGTGAACCAGATGCTTGAAGCAGCCAGACTGGCACCATCGGCGAGCAACCGTCAGCCGTGGCGATTCCTGGTAGTGCGAGACAGAGAAATCAGGAAGCAACTCAGCCGTATATGCCTGGGACAGCGATTTATCGAGGAAGCACCGGTAGTAATTGTCTGCTTCGGTGACTTTGAGCGATACTCCGATGCAGCCAGAAAGAAGAGACGACAGGAATCCGTGGATTCAGGAGTGGCAAGTACGGCATCAGGTCGGTTTGCTGACCCTGAGTTTATTGCCTATATATACTCTTTGCCTGTTCCATCTCGCGAGCAATTGGTTACGCCGGTGGTGGCGGATACCTATATTGCTATTGAGCACCTGGTGTTGATGGCTACGGCGCTGGGGTTAAGCACCTGCTGGGTAGGGGCATTTGAGGACCCTGCCGAGATAAACCGCTTGTTCGGCCTGGGTGATACGTTATTGCCAGTGGCCGTAATACCGGTAGGCTATGCTGCTGGGGAGATTCCTCCACCCCGGCCACGGCTTCCTCTTGAGGAAATACTGGTTAAACCGCAGATGCACGCCGCGGGCAAAGAAAAGTGAAGCTGGAATTGTCTAGGGTTGTCCTTCTATCCTATCTGTCGGCGAGATAAAGCCCGCTCTTGCCTCCGCTCTTTCTTGCCAGGCGAATCTCTCCAATAGTCATGCTTCTGTCCACTGCTTTGCACATATCATATATGGTCAGAGCACTTACAGATACCGCTACTAGTGCTTCCATTTCAAATCCTGTTTTCCCTATCCCCTTAGCGCGGGCAGTAATCTCAACAGAATTGCCATTTTCGGGGAGATTAAATTCAACTGCGATATGGGTGAGTTGGAGAGGGTGACAGAGGGGTATAAGACGGTGAGTTTCTTTTGCGGCCATGATTCCAGCCGTTTTTGCTACGGCTAAGACGTCTCCCTTTTCTAGTCCCCCTTTACGGATAAGTTCTAAGGTAGCAGGCTTCATCTGTACCTTGCCTTTGGCTACCGCCTGGCGTTCTGTTTCTTTTTTCTGGGTAACGTCGATCATGTGAATTGGCCCTAACTCCATTTTTAACCTCCGATTCCTGACATTTTTCGGTTTACCAGCCTGACATTGCCTCCCTTCAAGTGTTGATGCCTTGGCTTAGAAGCAACTGCCTTTAGAATCAGGCGTTTTAGCTCCTCCATCGAAGCATTATTGCGTAGCGGCATTTTCAAGTCAATCTCATCTTCGGCCAGAAGGCAGGGGCGTAGCTTGCCATCCGGAGTAAGTCGCATGCGGTTACATCTGGAACAAAAGGAAGGCTCGGTGAGAGGACTGATGAAGCCTATAGTGCCCTTGGCTCCAGATAAACAGTAGTACATAGCAGGTCCGTTGCCAATGATGGGCGTACAAGGCTCAAGCTTGCCGAGCAACTCAATATGTTGCCCTAATTCAACGGAGGGTACAAACTCCGCTGCACCCTCGAAGGGCATAAGCTCGACGAATCGGACATGCCATCCTTCTTTATAGGTCATCCTGGCAAAATCCAGTATCTCATCATCGTTTATGCCTCGCATGACTACAGTGTTTATCTTGACCGGATCGAAGCCAGCCTCCTTTGCTGCCTCAATACCATCAAGAACATCTTTCAATTCTCCAACACGGGTTATGTACCGAAATTTATCGGGTTTAAGCGTGTCCAGACTCACGTTAACTCTGGACAAGCCTGCTTGCTTAAGTTCCAGAGCATATTTCTTGAGAAGCGTCCCATTTGTCGTCAAAGACAGCTCTTGAATTCCCTCTATTTGAGAGAGCATCTTAATGAGCTTGGGCAGCTCAGCTCTAACCAGGGGCTCGCCACCAGTTAGCCTTATCCTGTCGATGCCCAGCTTCGCCGCTGCTCGGGCGACAGTCCAAATCTCCTCGTAAGAAAGAATCTCGCTATGTGGCATCTGGGGGACACCTTCGGGTGGCATACAATAGGTGCAGCGCAGGTTGCAACGGTCGCTAACTGAAATCCGGAGATAATTTATGCTCCGTCCGAAAGAATCAGGAGGTCCTGTCATTGGCTAATTTCCCTTTCCATAATATGCACGCCGGTAGCTTTGAAAATAGCATAGACTTCCCTGCCCACTTGTAAATTCAATTCTTCTGCTGATATTTTGGTGACCAAAGCTACTAGACGGAAGCCACAATTTATTTCCACCCGGCTAAGCGGTCCAAGAAAGGTTACTTGGGTAACCTTGGCGTGAAAGGAATTCCTTGCCGAACTTTGGATGCTAGATAAAGCTAAAGTGATATCTTCAGGCCTGATGCAAGCATATACTTCCTTTCCTGCGGGGTAGTTAGAAACTACCTGTATGGCATTGCTACCTATATTTACCGTGGCTATACCTTCGTTGTTTGCAATTATTACGCCTTCTATGATGTTCTCCATACCGACAAAATGAGCCACTTCTTCGTTTTGGGGTGAACGGAATATGTCGGTGGCATTGCCTGTTTGGACAAGTCTGCCATCAAGGAGCACCCCTATCCTGTCAGCGAGTTGCTGCCCTTGAGACATATCGTGCGTTGCTATTATCATGGTAGTGTTATGTTGCCTGGCAACATATGAAATTAATTGCTCAATCTTTGCTGTGGAAACAGGGTCAAGGTTAGCTGTCGGCTCGTCCAATAAAAACACCTCAGGTTCGAGCACAAAGGACCTGGCTAAAGCTACTCTCTGTGCCTCTCCTCCGGAAAGTGTCCGGGCGTTTCTATTCTTATAGCCTTTTAACCCAACCATTTCCAGAATATGTTCAACTTTCCCGGCAATCTTGTTCTTTTCCTCTCCCCTCCATATTAAGCCACAGGCAACGTTGTCATAGACACTCAAATTAAATACCTGAGGCTTCTGGTGTATAAATGACATCCGACGACGTATCTCCAATCTTTGTTTCCCCGACCGTGGGATGCATTTGCCATCAAAATAGATTTCCCCCGAGCCAGGAACTTCTAGCAGGTCTATAATACGTAAAAGCGTTGTTTTGCCCGCCCCGGTGGGCCCGATTAAAGCAAACACTTCGCCTCTATCAACGCTAAGGTTGATATTCTCCAGTATCGCCCGCTCACCATATCTGTGGTTTAGTCCCGCTATTTCTATTAAAGACATCCCTTACCTCTGCTGCAGCCTATTCAAGACAATGTTAATGATAAGTGCCAGGAGCAAAAGAATTATACCTAGCGCTATTGCCAACGCTAACTCGCCTTTGGATGCCTCTAATGATATTGCTGTGGTAATGACCCTGGTGGCTCCCTTGATATTTCCACCGACCATCAGAGCACATCCAACTTCCGATATGGCTCTACCAAAACCCATTATCACAGCAGCCAGCACAGCATACCTTGCCTCCCTCAGCACAAGCAAGACGGTCTGAAAGCCGCTGGCACCAAGCGATGTGGCTGTATCCACAATCTCCTTACTTACACCGCTCAACGCGGAAATGGTCAAACCAAGCAGTAGGGGAGTGATTAATATCATCTGGCCAACCACCATAGCAGGGGGCTTAAAAAGTATGCCAAGCTCACCAAGTGGCCCGGCCCGGGAAAATAGCACAAGAACAAACAAGCCCACAACAACTGTGGGCACGCTGAACAGCGTCTGGATGATATTTATTAAGGCCCTTTTCCCACGGAAGTTATGGAAGTGTATTAAACTACCCAGTGGCAGGCAGATCAGAGAGGCCAGAAGACAAGATGTCCCTGAAATGCTCAAGGACCTCCCGGCTATCTCCATTACCTCGGGGTCGAGGGAGATTATGAGTTCTATGGCCTTGGTAAGGCCGTCCCATATTTCAGTCAATTTTTCCCACCTGCTTTAATATGCTATTTCTTGGCACAGGCTTCATACTTGCCGGTGCAGGTAATCTTGTCCGCGCAGTTAGGGCAGAACTTCCAGTCTGACCTTACCTCAGCACCGCACTTCTTGCACTTCACTATCGCTGCTATGACTGGCATGTCACACCTCCTTTCCTTAAGATTATTACTGGCAAATCTCTGGATCATAGGGGTAGAATAATGGTCCTCCATATTCTGGCACGCCAAATCCGGCGATTAAATCCTGGATTTCAGGTGCTCTCAGGAAATCTACCAGATTATTAGCCATCTCAGGATTGCTACCGTTCTTGCAGATGATCACCGAGTAGACATTGAGCAGAATATCCCCTGCGTCTACCAAGGACACCAAATCCAAGTCGCCTTGGTAAGCAAGGAAGGTTCCCTTATCTGACAGGGTGTAAGCAATCATCTCGTCAGCCATAACCAGTGTTGCCCCCATGCCTGACCCGGCTTCGATATACCAGCCAGCGGTCGCTCCGGTCCCTTGAATATCCGCTGTATAATTATAGCCGGCTGCTGCCCAGACGGCTTTTTCTTTGCCGTGAGTTCCCGAGTTATCCCCTCGAGAGACGAATTTAACCGTCTCCGGGTCATCCTCCCCCACTTGCTGGATTTTTTGGAAGGCTTCTTCTGGAGTCAAGTTCCCTCCACTAATGCCTGCGGGGTCAGTCTCAGGGCCTACGATGATGAAGTAGTTATAAGCCCAGGGGACTCGCTCCGTAACATTACCATCTACTTCTGCTGCAAGAGCGTAGCCATCGGCTATAAATGCTGCCTCTTGAAGGGGGTCATGGACGGTAACCGCATCCACATCACCATTTTTACCTAATTCCAAAGCCATACCGGTGCCTTTAGCTGTTATCCGCAAGTCGACGTCGTATCTTTCCTCAAATATGGGCTCCAGATAATCCCACAAGCCGGTGTTGTCAAGGCTGGTAGTGGTTGCTACAATTAGTCTTGCGGGAGCAGATGTCGGTGCAATGACAATAACGATTACGGCAACTGCTATGACAGCCAGTGAGATCACTTTCGTCCTCATACTTAGTTTCTTCATACTTACCTCTAGAGTCAAAAATACTTCTGCTTAACGAATTAGCGAAATTACTACGCGGTTTAAAGGAAGCAACAAGCGGGAATAAAAAAGCACCGTCACAAAAACGGTGCTGTCCAAAAACCAAGCTTCATATTCCCTCCTTTTCTAGCACGGGAGGCATAGACATTTCTATCTATACCCTCGAGGCTTTTTAGCCTACCGGCTGCTTGCCATGGTTATTCTTTAGGCAAGACAGCTCGGAGAGAGCTAATAGTCGGTCTTGGATATTGTATCAGGGACTCGCTAAGCAAACAAGTGCCGCAGATAGATATAGCTACAGAAGCGACAGCCTGGTAAGTGAAAAGATTATGCCTCTTCTTCTTCACCTGGCGCAGCCTCTCCGGGAGCTTCAACCGCCTCCTCCGCCACCTCTTCTACCACCTTCTCTTCTACCTTTTCCACAGGTCGCAAACTAATTTTCGCCACAACCAACTCCGGGTCGTTGAGAACGGTAATACCTTTATCCAATGGGATATCTTTGACGCGTATTGCTTGCTCTGGCTCGGTGAGGGAACTGATGTCCACTTCCAGGCTAGTGGGGATTTTTGCCGGCAAGCACTCTACCGTCAAAGTTCCAAGCTCATGCTCCAGCATGTGGGCTTTAGACTTCAGGGCTGGCGCTTCTCCGACCAAGACAACAGGAACCTCTAACTTTATCTTTTCCTCCATTTTTACCTGATAAAAGTCTACATGGACCAACTCTCCCTTTCGCCAATCTCTATCAAATTCGCGAACCACAGCGGTCCTTGGCTTCTTTTCCTTAGCGAGCTTGAGGCTAATAAGCCTTGTCTGCCCAGCTTGACCTAACACTCGCTCAAGTTCACCAGTGTTGCACTGTAGTGCTAGAGACTCGATACCGTGCCCAAAAAGATGCACCGGGGTAATTCCCTGGCGGCGCAAATGCTTGACTTTTTTACCGAGAACCTCTCGTTTAGTAACCTTTAACTCTATTGTATCCATTCCAATTCTCCTTTGAAGTTGAAATATCTATAATATCACAACGTACCAGCTTGTAATCTAGCCTTCCTCAGTTTGGCAAATTGTTAAAGGGACGGAAACACCACATTCTTGAGATCCTTCTGAGGACTTCCGTCTCAGCTTGGAGCCAAGCACTGAAGTTGCCTGACCCTGCCGCAATCATAGCAAATAAGATTGCCTACCGCAAGGAAACTACGCGCGTTCACGCCAGTAGTGATGCACGGTTTGTTCCCTCACCACTGAGAGTCTGAATTTCCTCTCCCTTGACAGGAA
>DATKVL010000007.1:0-2156 GCA_035530115.1 Dehalococcoidia bacterium
GAGTGAAGCTCAGCGTCTGCGAGCCCTCGCTCAAGGTGACCGTTTCCTGGAACGCATCGCCTGAAAGCGTGAGGGACTTCCCTCCCTGGCTCAGGCTCAGGCCCGGGCCGTTCCCGACCCGTCCCGTCACCACCATCGTCGGGCTCTGCGTCCACAGATCACCGGGCGGAAGATCGAACTCTAGGGTCGGCTCGCCCTGGCTCCGATATACGGGCTTCTGCCAGGAGGCGAGGAGGTGTCGCTTGTGCCGGTCCCAAATCTCTACCGGGATGATCTGGTATCCCGCGGCCAGGGGCACGCTATAGCTGTAGCTCCCTCCCACGACGGGCACCTGTACCCCAGCTATGTAGCAGACCGAGCCCCAGATCCTGTCCGTCCCGCTTAAAGTGATGCTGCTCCCCGTCGTGGACGCAAGGCTTGTCCCTTGGCTGAGGCTCGCAAAGCCGGGCCAGCGCCACGGAAGCCCCGGGCTTTCGCCCCCAAAGTCTCCGCCCTGGCCCCCCTCTGCTGCCCCAGCCCCCATCTGCCCACCCGGCAGCCAGAACAGCGAACCCGCCTGCCGCGGCTGAAGTCCTCCAATCGCCGCCTGGGTACTCGAGTCTCCTATCCAGCCGATGATCGAGTTCCCCTCAGGCACCGCAGCGCCCACGCCATCCATCGAGCCGCCCTGCGGCCACCAGAGTTCCCTATCGACCCGCCGGTCGTACAGCTCCGTCCCGTAGAGCTCGATCTGATCGATGGCCTCAGGCAGCGCCGAGCTGAACTCAAGAGCGTCGGCTGTCTGCCCACCCAGATCAGCCTCCCACCATCCTGAACCCTCGTCCGTCCACGCGACCTGTTCCTTGGATTGCCGGAACTCCGTCTGAAACACCGGAGCGGTGCCCGACTTCAGGTACACCCGCAACCGCTCAAGCTGGTACACGCCGCCTAAATCCCATCGCTTGTCCGTCAGCGGAGGATTCGTGAGCGCACTGTCGCTCTGGTCGAAAAAACCGTTATCCCAGGGAGAGCCCAGATCGATCGCTCCCTGAGAATCCCCATCGCCCAGGCTCAGCCCGATGAGCTTCCCCGACGTCAACAGCTTGAGATACTGCTGGCCCGAAGCGATGCTCTGGGCCGGAATCTCCGTCCGATAGATCGTGCTGCCCGAGACCTGCACGGCCGGGCTCAAGCTGATGGGAGAGCCGTTCCACTGCCCGAGGATCGCGCTCGTCTGCGCGCTCCCCACGATGGCCGTGAGAACGTAGTTCCGCGGCGTCACGTCGTCGAGCGTGAACTGCTGATACCCGTCGCTTCCCGCAGGACTCATGACGAGCGGGCGACCCGGCTGATCCGCCCAGCCCTCTCCCCAGACCTGCACCTGCCCGATGCCGCGCGCCCGATCCCACCCCCCCGGAAAGCTTATCCGTATCTGATTCGTGCTCACCGGCGTCGACAGCTCGACCCGCTGCCACCCGCCTCCATCGTTGTCCTTCACATCCTGGGCGTCCGCCCACTGGCCGTTCACCCAGAACTCGAAGCGAACCCACCGCTCGGACCGCAGGAAGTACGCCTTGAGCACCTGGATCTCGTAGGTCCCGCCCAGTTGCCAGACGATCTGCCCCTCCCTGACAGGAGGATCGCCACGGTATGGCGGAAATATCCCCCGTATCTGATCGGCCTGATCACCACGCACCAACTCTTCCGGCACCTTCTCAAGTGGCTCGTACCAGTCGCTCTCGTTGATCCCGTTCCACAGCCGCGACGCCTTGAGGTTGATGTACTCAGTAAAGTTCGTCGTATACGTTTTCGGCAGAATCATGCCGTAACGCGCGGGCGCCGAGCTCATGTGCCAGGCTATTTCGTAGACTTTGGCCTGGTCGGCCCCCTGCCCCGACAGCTCCACTAAAACCCGCGTCGTGGGCACGAGCTCCCCGGGAAATACGAGGCTCGCGCTGCCGTTGAAGGGACCCTGGATCGCCCCTCCCGGAACGGCGACATAACTTCCATTGGAGAGAACGCTGATCGATAGCTGGACCCCCGCCGGAATCGAAGCAGTGACGGTAGCCCCCGCGTATCGTTGGGCCGTAGGCGTGTACGCTTCCACCCACCCTTCGGTCGAGCCGGCGGCAAGTTGCCACGCCGTCGAGCCGTCGCCATCGAAGGCGTACCGCCCC
>DATKVL010000008.1:0-1111 GCA_035530115.1 Dehalococcoidia bacterium
ATATCGTTTAACGGCACAGATCAATTTTTGAAGTTTGGGAATAGTGAAAGATTTTTTGATTTTGACCCATGGGGAATTGGTCATTTTCCGAGTTTTTCTGTATGGGTATGGGTGAAATTCAGAGCATTAGATAATGCCGAAAGAATTTGTGGCCAATATGAGAATATCACCACAGACTATTGGAGTATTGCGAAAAGGGCTGTCATAGGAGGAAATAAATTAGCATTCGTTGCATTCGAAGGCGGAGTTAACGAAATAACTATGAATGGAAATACTTCAATAGCTGATACCGATTGGCACCTGGTAACATTCGTAAAAATAAACACGACATATGCATTTTATTTAGATGGTAATCAGGATTCGTATCTCATCGATGCCGATACTGGTACAATAAATGAAGGTCTTACTTTAGGGGCTGTGTTTAATGGCGCGACATATAGCGGATTTAGCAATATAGCAATAGCCGCGCTGGGAATTTATAAAAATTCTACAGGGCCATTAAATGCAATGCTGGCTCCAAATGCTGGAATTACTAATAGCTTTACGATCCCAGTAGGGCTGTGGGGCGATTATACCGGGATTGCGTCATATGCGAAATCGCCATTATAGTTGACAATTATGAAAATAAGAATTAATATGACAGTGAGGTAAAAATGGCAATAATAGCCGATGAAACGTTAATCGATTCTGGCGGTGGATACTACGAGCATAAAGGCGGTTCAGTTGCCACTACCGGTGCTACCTTGATTGTGAGCTATATCAAGGGAGATTCAGATAAATTAACAATTAATGTCTTGACTACAAAAAAAGGAAAAACAGAGAAAAGCTTTGTTACGGAAATGGCAAGCGATGGGAAGGTATCTGTCTGGGAACCATACATAGATGCCAATACGCCCGTTGGCGAAACGTTCAGCATACCGGTTACATATGACACATCTGATCAAAGATTATTTTGGAAGGTTGTTCTGTCCGGAGGTTCGACCGGCCAAGCATGGATTTCGTCTCATCTCGATTCGAGAAATTAAGGAGATACAATGAGAATATTAATGATATTTTCGAGTTTGGCAAATATTTTCAATCGGTACAAACCGATGAGCAATGGTATTACCAG
>DATKVL010000009.1:0-1069 GCA_035530115.1 Dehalococcoidia bacterium
ACTGTCGATTATGTTCGGGAGGCACACTCGGAATTTACCGGGTTCTCCTCATTCCTTAGATTATTACCCTTTATAGGGATTGTGGGGTTAGTAGTAGCAGCTCTGTGGGGCTTGTTCTCTCACATGAGGGGCTAGTCCCAAGTGAGATGCCCTGAGGTCGACAGGGATAATTTACTGATTAAGGAGGTATAACGTAATGGGAGGACTAAGAAAAAAAGGTGGCGGTGAAGGCATTGGTAGCGGCAAATCGGCAAATCTCCAGACCATTATACTCGGTGCGATCACCATTGTACTGGCCATCATCATGCTGGGCATTGCCGTAGACGTCATCTCGCCTTACCTTACCGATGGAGCAACCGCCGTAAATTGGTCCCGGTATCCTGGTGGAGAACCTATGCTGAAGCTATTCCCACTGGTTATGCTGATTGGTCTGGTTGTATTCGGTGGGGTGCTTGTCTGGCTGGGTACTGCTGGGAAGTCAATGGGTATTAAGGGCACCATTATGTCAACGATAGCGGTAGTCGTCGCAGTTATTCTACTTCCTATCGTCGTTGATGCTGTCGATACCCTCATGGACAACGCGAACCTCGCCAACTACACCGGCCTGTCTAGTTTCCTCGGGTTGATTCCGCTCTTGTACACTGTCGGCATTATGGCAGTCACCGGACTGCTCGGGTTCCGCCAAGTACGCGGAAAACTAGGGGATTGAAGTTTTGGCGGCTTTTGATTTGATGGTTTGCCCGGTTCCAGATAGGTTTACATACTGAAGCTGGGACCGGGCTTTCACCTTAATGGAGAAGAGGCCATGGGACTTTTAGGAAATCTAACAGGGAAGGGAACTAACAAGGGTGCCAATGCTCTCTGCTTCGTAATTGGCGAGGACAAAAGAATTTCCTGTCGCCTTATGGAAACTACGGGCGTGTATTTTCTTGATAATAATAACCGCCTGGCGTTTGACTCCTTCCCAGATGCAATCGGAGCCTGTACACAGCCCCATAATGGCACAACAAAGGTATTAGGTCCCGTGACTCTGTTATACGAGCCAACGTCACGGCCTTTTAGCTTTGCG
>DATKVL010000010.1:0-1740 GCA_035530115.1 Dehalococcoidia bacterium
GATTCCTAATTTTTGAGAGGATGTTCGTCTCAAAAAACTGAATACCATTTTGGAAAAGCTAAACTGCTATCATAGTAATTAGTCTGGGAACGATGTAATGGTCTTTCAGCCGCAACTCAAGATTCTTATCAGCCGTGACGAGATAGCTGAAGCTGTAGACAGGCTGGCTTGTGAAATCAAGAGGGATTATCAAGGGAAGCAGCCTTTGCTTATTGGCGTCCTTAAAGGGTCCTTTGTGTTCATGGCTGACCTCATTCGCCAGCTTGATTTACCTCTGGAGCTCGATTTTATCAGGCTTTCCTGCTACGGTGCTGCCAGGGAGAGTTCGGGTAAAGTGAAAGTAGTTCAGGGGGTCAAGACGCCTATAAAAGGCATAGATGTTCTGGTGGTTGAGGATATCGTGGATACTGGGATTACCATCTCTTTTTTACTTGATTACTTTAAGAAAAAGCAACCCGCTTCGCTGAAGGTCTGTACTCTAACAGACAAGCCGTCTCGGCGCAGGGTTCCGGTGCCTATTGACTATCGCGGTTTCACTGTGCCCAATAAATTTATCGTGGGATATGGACTGGACTGCGATCAGAGGTTCCGCAATTTGCCCCACATCTATGCCCTGGAGGATTAGGAAATGAATTTAAAGGAGCTTATCTCTGTGGCCAGAGGGGAAATACCGGCTGATTTGCTCCTGAAAAATGCCCGCATAGTAAATACTTTTATTGGAGAAATAGAGCAAGCCGACGTGGCTATCTGTGGCGATAGGATTGCCGGAGTAGGGGATTACGATAAAGCCAAGGAAGTTATCGATTTACAAGGCGAATTCTTAGCTCCCGGGCTGATTAACGGACACACGCATATAGAAAGCTCTATGCTTCACCCGGCAAGGTATGCTCAGGCCGTGGTTCCCAGAGGCACCCTGGCCGTGGTTACTGACTTACATGAAATCGCCAACGTTTGTGGATCTGAAGGAATAAAATTCGTCACGGATTTGGCACGAAAGCTCCCACTGGATATGCTATTCATGGCCCCTTCATGCGTGCCAGCAACCCATCTCGAGACATCAGGCGCCCAAATCAACTCTAAGGAAGTAAAGAAAATTCTAGCTCACCCTAATATAATCGGCTTAGGAGAGATGATGAACTTTCCCGGCGTAGTCAGTGGGGATGAAGAGGTTTTGCAAAAGATCGGCGCCTCTAAGGGCAAGGTTATCGATGGACACGCTCCGGGACTCGCTGGCAAGGAGCTGAATGCTTATTTGTCCGCCGGCATTCTTTCTGACCACGAATCCACTACCCTGGAAGAAGGAAAGGAGAAGTTGCGCCGGGGTATGTACCTCATGATCCGAGAAGGCTCTTCAGAGAAGAACCTGGATGCCCTTCTGCCTCTAGTTACCGATAATACCTATAAAAGATGCTTCTTCGTGGTGGATGACCGTAATTGCTCTGATTTACTTCGAGAAGGCGATATTGACGCTGTGGTACGAAAGGCTATTGACAGAGGTCTGGAGCCAATTCGCGCAATTCAGATGGCAACGATTAACGCTGCTGATTATTTCAGGCTCCATGATAGAGGAGGCATTGGCCCAGGTTATATAGCCAATCTTATAACCATCACCGACCTGGCTAAATTAGAGATAGACATGGTGTTCTACCAGGGCAAGCTGGTGGCAAGGCAAGGCAAGCCCTTGTTTCCCCTACCCCCTGTTACCCTGGAGCTAAGAGACACGGTACGCATTAAGTCTCC
>DATKVL010000011.1:0-4236 GCA_035530115.1 Dehalococcoidia bacterium
GGCCGTATTTTTTGGGGTTTTCCATCACTTCGATAATATTTAGGTTCCAAATTATTTTCAGGTCTCTCAATATCTCATCAGCGCTCATTAAGAACGATTCAGCTTTCCTCTTTTTCAGGTATGCAATTCTATTTGCAATTATAGTGTTTTTTAGTAATACGTTTGCATTAACAGACGCACCATTATTTCCTTTCATTTTGTATCCAGCATTCAAATAAGCATCCCCCATCGATGTGCCACTTACCATATTCATGCAAAATTGCTCCCATCTTGAATTTACCAATGGTTCGCTTGCATCCGGGACTTTTTCTTCTTTTTTATCTAACATATAATCTCCAGCGCTTTATTTTTTCTATCGGTCATTATGCTATTTATGAACTCATAATCCTTCATGTAGGTCGTTTCACTATTCTCTAATAGTAGCTGCTCCGCCATATTATTTGTTGAGTAATTCATGCTTCCTTCTATTTGAAAATAGTTTCCTTTAGCCTCGATCAGGGTAATCTTAAAATGTGCCCATGCGAAAGTTAAGTGCATCTTATGTCCTATGCACAGCGCTTTAATCTCCTCATACCATTTCGGGTCTCGGAATCCGTACGAACTCGAAATCAATAGATTGACTCTCTTTATTTTTCCGCCGTCCTTTAGCTGCGTTAAGATAGACATGGCTTCCCGGTTTATGGTGTATGTTGATATAGTTAGCTCTTCAATTTCACTATAAATATCTATGACTTTCAAGATGATGGTTATCAAGTTCATCTGCTGCTGCGTTCTTATTCTTATTTGTTCTCCTTTTTCCGGGACTGGTATGAGGTTTTTGTCATAGATGTACCTATAGGTTCTCTTTTTGATATTTTCGGTATTGAATACTTTGTTTTCTGTCAGAAACAATTTAGCTTGCTTCTTGTATTTATCTGACGTTTTCTCTTTAGCTTTTTTTTCTACCTCGCCTATGCCCAACATATTGCAATCTATTTCCATTTTACCCAAATCAAAACCAAATTCGCTCATCCGGTTACACCTCTATCTCCATTCCGCTTTCACTCTTTCCTTTCAGCATGTCCCCCATACCCATCAATTCAGCATCTGAAAAGAAATCGCCCATGCGTTTATGTTTCCGTTTCTTTAACTCCAATATGTCATCTACTTGATTCTCATTACATCTTGATAGCAGACTGCTTTTCATCGCATTGTATGGGGCAATCTTTAAATCTCTAAATATCAATATTCTGGCTGATTTTAGTTTAAGAATTCTTTTGATGTGGGGAATATTTATCTCCTTAATTGTTGTCAAGTCATAACCTTCCATTTTAGTTAATGCTTGTGGATCGAAGTAATTCAGAACAAGCCCCATTTTTGGTTTACCACCATAGTCCTGGTCTAACAATTCCGCCATGGTTTCCCATTCTTCCGTTGTCTCCAACCCGGCCATATAAAATAGATTCATTCTTTTATTTTTTGATTTTGTAACTTTAAATAACTCCTTTAGCTCATCGTTAGTGATGTTCTTTCCTAATTTTTTTCTATTTTCTTCTAATACACACTCCACACCCAATCTTAATAGTTTTATGTCATCGTAATTATCTGGATTTTTCAAATACTCTTGCACTCTAATGTCCGATACGTTTCTCTTGACATCCACTCCACCATCAAAGTCGTTTGTTATTAGATACAATTGCTTCCCGGCTGCGTACCGCTTAGCCTTGTATATTTTGGTTTTATTTGGGCATACCTGATATTTGTTGATTGCTGAAGTTAAACAGAACTTGCAATTCATTCGGCAACCGACCGAATAAAGAATGCTATACGATCTTTTTGATATTTGAACGAGTGGTATTGCGTCCCAGTTTATGTATTGGGAAAACTTACCTTTACGCTTTTCTCTCGTTACAATATACCCCTTCTCTTTAATATCTTCAATATCACTACATTCTGAAAAGAATTGAAAGCCTTGCCCCAAATTGACATAATCGCAATACCGCAATAATGCTGCAGGGCTATTGCAAGCGTGTCCCCCGATTATTATTTTAGATTTCTTGTATCTGTTTCTGAATATTCTTAAATTATCAATTTCTAAAAGTGAGGTTAATGTCATGCAGCATAAGTCGGCTTCTTTCGGTGTTTCTACCACTTCATGATTGTTCTTTTTAGCGATATGTTTTAGCAGTTCATAGGTATAGGTTGTTACTTTTTTATTATTTTTGTAAAAATAGAGTTTCATTTTTTAGTATATACCTCACCATGGTTTCTCCGATACTATTTAGGTATCGCTGATCCTCATCTACTTCTATTATTTTTTTAGTGAATTCATTCATTTCTGCAATTAATTTCTCATCGGTGATGTAGCACATTAAATCACCGAGCCTAAATCCTCGCGAATTCCCTTGATAGAAATGGTCTAAGTTGGAATTCCCTTGTTCTCCCTCTATCACATCTATCTGTTCATCCTTATAATAGCACATTTCAAAAGTTTCCATTCTAATGTTAACCGGGCTTATCTCAAGCTTTAGTATTTCAAAATCAAGCCCTGCAGTCTCAATGAATTCATGCAGCTTGTCATCCTCGATATAACCGTGGGCCGATGACAGTTGCAGTAATATCTCCTTTGCCTCTTTCTCATCATCTGCCATTATCTCGACACAGGCGATCTTTTCGGTCATCCCCATATCTTTCATGATGGTCGTTCTTTGCACCCCGTCAAGTATCTTGTTCCCCCAGATAAATACCGGGGCGATATTACCGTGGCGCTTTATTGATGCTTTTAACTTTTCGGCTTGAACTTTAGTTAAGGTTTTCAAATCTCCCTGGAAGTTCTCTAATTCACTTATGTCTTTGTATACGATTTTCCCTATCTTATTTTTTATGTCCATGCCATTATAATAAACTACTTTTCCGTTTTTTTCAACTCCCTTATCCATTTCGCTTCAATCCTATCAATTGCCCGATCGAACCCGCGCACTAACGCTTCATATTCCCGCACAGCTTTTATGGCATATGGGTGTCTTACATTCAACTCCCTATCGCCGAACGAATTCTTAGTACTTTCTTTTACACGTCTTTTTATCATCTCACCCTCCGTCTAACAATCTTATTATTTTTCTCTTCAATTCTCTTTGTTCTACCTCGACACGCCCGCTTAGAATGTCTTGAATTTCCTGATCTGTATATCCCAGCGTTTCAAGCGTTACTTTTATTACGTGGCTGATTGCTGCGTCTGATATTTCTTTTTTACTCATGATACCTCCTTTATTTTTCCTCTTCTACATAATTATTTATATTTGCACCCCTGGCTCTATCCTCATCTGTTATCCCGCAGTCATCCAGGTTTCCACTAATATCAGTTGCATCACCGATAACATGTGTGGCATTCCCTGATATACCGGTTACATCACCCCAAACTTTTGATACATTACCCGTAACACCTGAAGCGTCCCCATAAATCCCAGAAACATTTCCACAAATTTTAGATATGTCTCCGTAAATATCAGATATATTACCGGAAATATTTGACGCATTGCCGCAAACCTTAGATGTATATCCAGAAATCGAAGATACATCTCCGGAAATATACGATACATCACCCACGATATTGGACACATTACCTGATACTCTTGAGACACATCCAGAAACCTTAGATACGTCACCTGATATTTTTGACGCATCACCAAAAATCCTCAAAGCGTTCCCATAAATCCCAGACTTATCGCCTTTCAAATTCCCATCATTAATAAGCAACTTTACGCCCTTTGCTTTCCTTAGTTTTTTATTTTTCATGATGTTATCTCCTTTTTCTCTCTATTGACCAGCAGAACCGATAGCCTTTGCTCCGCCATCTTGACGTGCTCGGCCACCTTATCGCAGCCTATGAAATCTCTATTCATCCCGGCTGCAGCCAGTAGACTTGACCCGCTGCCGGCATAAAAGTCCCCGATCAGATCACCCGGTCGACTTGCAAGCGTCACCAGGTAAGCGAATATCTGCACTGGTTTTTCAGTTAGGTGCGCCTCTCTACCGACTTTAGTTGACGGCGGAGGTTTTGGCACAGGCAAGAATGGGTATGTTTTGGGCAGCTTTTCGCGGCACCATGAATCGAAGCAAAAGTACCGGGAGAAGGAACCGGAATCTCCCAGGCCAGTTGACTCAAGAGATATCGCATTCTTACTTCCATGTAGTGCGCCACTCCTATTGGCCTGGTCTCCTCCATTTGATCTTGTCACTTCCCCGGTATCAAGTAGG
>DATKVL010000012.1:0-2823 GCA_035530115.1 Dehalococcoidia bacterium
CTTGCCAGGCATCTGTTGCCAGCAACATGGAGACATGGTCGGCGCCAACGAAGCCGGCGATGTTGGGCAGCAGGTGTACGTATGCCCCAGGGGCAATATTTAACCCCAGCTCCCCAGCCCTGACTTCCAATGCCTGGCTGATGGCAGGCACGAAGGGGGAGATAGCAAGCTGTTTTACCGGCAGGCGGAGGAAGAGATGGTGCATGGCGGTATTGCCCACGACTACTGCCTCCAAAATTTGTTCAGGTTTGGCACCAGCCTCAGCACAGAGGTCAGTGCAAAGCTCGTTGATGGCGTCAACCGCCAGTTTCTGTAACGCTGCCGCATTATCCGGCGAGTGAACGACAGTGGTTATACGGCTGATGATGTCTTCTCCATAGCTAATTTGGGGATTCATTATCCCCTTGGCGGCTAAAGTCCGGCCGTCGCTGAGGTCAACCAGGTAGCCGGCAACCTTGGTAGTGCCCAGGTCTATAGCTAATCCTAACTGGCGGCTTTTTGGGGGAAGAATGGCTATCACCACGCTGTTACGGACTACAGCCCGGCCTTTCCACTTCCAGGACCGCAGCTGGTCAGAGATGGTGCGCAGGGCACCAATATCAATCTTGGTGCATCGCAGCTTGTGCTGCTGGTTCAGTGCCTTAAGCAGGCGGTCGGCATCAGCCTGGGGGGCTTTTAGGGAGGGGGCGGCTAGCTGCAGGCGGTAGACTCGAACTGATGGCTCGGGGGGCACTCTTATCTCCAATCCCTCCACTTGGACCCGCTGTGGGGTGGTCATTGACTCAGCAGGCACCATCAATCTTACATCACTCGTAGGATAAATCTGGCAGGCTAGGCGCCACCCCTCCTTCAGTTCTTGTGAAGTAAATGCTTCATGTTCGTTGGGTGTTGGTTTGGAGACAGTGCCACTTAGAATTTGCACCTTGCATGCGTGGCATGTCCCCTTGCCGCCGCATATACTGCTTATACCGACGCCGAGGCGGTGGGCGCAGGCTAGAAACGACTCTTTCTTGCGGCATTTACCTCTTCGCCCTACCGGCTCAAAATCAATGGTGAAATCAGCCATTTTCTTCCTATTCTGTTACTTTATAGTGGCAGGTTTCCCTGAGGCTGCAGCGGGCACAGACTTCAGCCTGTGTCCACCTTGTCATTTGCGGTCCTATGCCCATGACCATGGAAGTCGATTTGCGGGGGACCAGCACTCCCGAAGCGGTCAGTCTCACTCCGATTTCATCTGCGTTGACCAGTCTCAGCAGGTTCCACTGCTCGGTCAGGGGAAAGCCGGGCATACCAGGGTTAACCGGGCTGCTTATCTCATAACCCCGAGACGAGACCTCACTGGCGAGACGCCTGAGGACTTCCAGGGCCATCATGTCCACGGCGGTGCTGCCGATACCGTCCAGAATCATGCCCCGCATAGCCTCACCGCTTTTACTGTAGTCTGTCACCTGTTTTTCCAGCCTGGGGCCGATGGTGCAAAGGAGAACGGCAAGCTCCTTCGCGTCGGGGAAGATTGCCGGTAGTAATGGGCCGTGTATCGCTTTATCACCCTCGAGCGATATCTGGCTACCGTTCATACTGCTTACCGTATAGTATTCATAAGCCACTGCTGGCTCCAGGAGGCGAGCCTTCTTGAGACTAGCGAGTAGTTCCCGAATTAAAAGTTTTATCTCCGGCCTGACTTTAGCTCCTCCCCCCAATCCCTGCCGCCGTAGCACCTCCCTGGCCTTCAGGCTCAGAGGAATATCACGGATTACCGGCATAGCCCAGCCTCTCTTCTTATGTTACCACCCCAGCCCATTAGGTAGCTATTTGTATACGCCGTATTCCTTGGCGAAGTCAACCATAGCCTTGACGTTTTCCGCCTTTGCTTGGTCAAAGAACGCCCCATTGCTCAAGATATAACCACCGCCTTTGCCGGCAACATCGATGCATTTCTTTACATAGTCCTTCACTTCTTGTGGCGTGCCTAAAGCCAATAAGGCGGAGGGGACATTGCCGTACATGCAGGCAACCTTACCCAGAGTTTTTTTGGCTTTAGCTATATCGCTCTGGTCTATCATCCACAGAGTCTTACCCTTGGGTAAGTCCTGCATAACCTCCAGGCGCGTAGTCCATTTCCCCTCAGCCGCAGGATTTGGTACCACTCCCTCAGCAATTAAGCCCATCATGACTTTTCGGAAGGTGGGCCAGTAGAATTTCCTAAACTGCTCGTCAGACATAAAGCCGTCAGCACCCTTATGCAGAGGCATGAATACTAGCGGTTGTCCGTTCATCTTTGCCACGCCTACCCCCATCTTAATCATGATTGGTGTCAGCTTTTCCATGGCTTCGATGAGCTTATCCGGCTGGCGGTACATATCCAGCATTACTCCTCTGGTTCCTCTGAGGGTGTCGCCAATTACATCAAAAGGTGCCTTGGTAAATCCGGCCCAGAGGCCCGGAAATCCGGCGGCGCTAATCTCCGTATTAGAGGCACCCATAGCCCCTGCCCATTTCAGGGCTTCAGCACCAGCCTCAAAAAGAGCCTTATAGGTAGCTTGAACGGGGGGTAGGCCAAAGGGGATGAAATTAAAGGCAACCCCGTATATTTCGAGTATGCCGGTTAGAGTGGGGAGCATCTTAAAACCCTCTAAGGCGCCGAATACACGCGGCAGATAGGTATTGCTGAAGAAATTTGATGGGTCATCAATTAAGGCATCATATTCATCCGCCTTCATGTATTCACCTTCATTGGCTTGATATGATTGCTCAGGCGGGACCCCGTGACCTGGCCAAGAATATAGCTTGTAGTCAAGAATGTCATATACTTTTCCCGGGCCA
>DATKVL010000013.1:0-1873 GCA_035530115.1 Dehalococcoidia bacterium
GGTTAAAAAAGCGCCTTTGATTTTTGTACCCGGCATCATGGGTTCAAATTTGTTCAAAAAAGGGAGTGGTGAACCGATTTGGCCTACCGTGGGATGGGGGGATAAAGGACATTTTAAACCCACATCCTTAAGAGCCCTGACATCTATTACTGATAAAGAAACTTCTCAGAATGAGCCTCTGTTTCCTCTGGCATATAGCGAATTATTGCGTTACTTTGAGAATATGGGGTATATTCTTGGGCAAAATTTCTGGGTATTCCCCTATGATTGGACTCAAAGTAACCGGAGATCAGGGCGAAGGTTGGAACAGTTCATCCAGGATATACTTTCAACCCATCCACAGTGGCACCAGGTTGATGTCGTGAGTCATTCCATGGGCGGATTGGTCACCCGTGCGGCAGCCAGGTTATATTCTGCGCCAATTCGCCGAACGGTCTATATTGCATCACCGCATTTCGGCTCACCTAAAGTCTTTTTTATTGTCCATCCAAAAATCAAATTTGCTGTATTCGGGAATTTCTTTAGAAGTGTGATAGGTGAGCTGGCCTGGAGATGGTATCTACATCGCTTAGCACATACTGAGAACATTAACCTGGAAGAAGAAATCAAGAGTCTGGCTTGCCAGTTGGATTCCGTATTTGAGCTATTACCGGATCGATTTTATTTCGAGCAGAACTATCTGGTAGTTATTAGAAAGGCTATTAAAGGTGATTTCCCTATTAGTGAACTGGAGTCGACGTATTATAGCAGCCAGAGTAAATTTCCGTCTTCGGGATGCCAGGATAGAGTTAAGGAGGCTATGGCATTTAAGGAGGAGCTGGGAGCGACACTTCCCGGGCAGGAAAACCTGGTGATTTATTCGGATTCAGAAAAAACTATTGACCAGATAATCTATCCAGGACGGGTTTGGTGGCGTTTGGGACGGTATAAAGATAGTGGACAAAAGGGAGATTCGATAGTGCCTGTCAATAGTGCGACTCTGCATAATCCAACTGCTGCAAGGAGAGTACAAGGAACGCATAACGGTGTCCCAAATAGCCTGGAAACCGCCCTGCTGGTAAAAGACTTTCTAGATAAACCATAATTATCGCCAGCACGAATTCCGGGACACCCTACCAATCAGGCCTGCTACAAATCAGGTATTATGCCGCAGAATACCAGGTCACAAAATCGGATTGAAATCAAAGGCGCAGATGGTGAACTTTGGTGGAGAGTCAAACTTGAATAGGCTGATATCCACATGGGTATCAAGCCTATCTAATGGGTAATTTCAAACTGCGACAGGGATGCTTAGCCAGCGAAAAATAAAACGCCCCGAGTAACCTCACTTCCTTCACCTGCTATCGTCCGGCCTGGCCTTCAGCTTACCTTGTGCCGGCCACTACCTGCACCTTTCAGCTTCCACCAAACCCAACTCTTATGCCAGGTCCCCGCTCGGCTACTCGGGACAATATTCATACTACCACATATATAATGCATTTGTCAAGTCTTCATATGTACTAGGAGGTTAGTACCAGATCCTCGCCAGAATTTCAGGGACACCATACCAATCAGGCCCACTACAAATCAGGTATTATGTCCCCAGAATACCGAGAGCCTTCACCTCGGGGCTTTTCAATGCGATGGTAGGAGAGTATACTTGGTCGCATAAGATTGAATACCTGAGAACGTAGAGATAATGAGAATTGAAAGATGACGGAACACAGAAAAATATTGGTAAATCCTCTGAGGTAAAAGGTGTTCAAACCCTGAGTGTCTAATTCTGTTTATTCCGAAAACGCCTTAAAGAACTTCCAGTGGATCGGATATTATGGAACCATTGAACAAGGTTAAAAAAGCGCCTTTGATTTTTGTACCCGGCATCATGGGTTCA
>DATKVL010000014.1:0-3574 GCA_035530115.1 Dehalococcoidia bacterium
TGTAAGAAGAGCTGAACTTCTCCAGCAGTTCAGTTGTGAACTTTTATGACCATTTAGCTACAAAGCATTCACTATGGGAATCTTGGTGTTTAGGAGTGGGCGGTAGAGGACTTGAACCTCTGACCTCCTGTGTGTAAGACAGGCGCTCTCACCACTGAGCTAACCGCCCATGGCACGCCTGGCGGGATTTGAACCCGCGACCTCAGCCTCCGCAGGGCTGCGCTCTATCCAGCTGAGCTACAGGCGCATACACACTCCATTCAATTGGTGCCGAAGGAGGGATTTGAACCCTCACGCCCTTAAGGGCACTACGCCCTGAACGTAGCGCGTCTGCCATTCCGCCACTTCGGCATCTAATTCTCTGCCCTAAATTCTCTCTTTGACAGGGAGACAAAAATAATTGCCAGTATCCCCAAAATGTTTGATGGAAGGGCACAAATAGCCCCGGCTAAGGACAGGCCAAAACTTTTCCTTCTTATGGCCGAGATGCCACCTACTATGGCTATTATGCCCAGAACAATAAGAGGCAGTGCCGCAATAAACAACCAAGTTGGGATGACAGGTATAATATCAAACCGACCGCCTAGGGGGAGTGGAGGGATAACAGTGGTTTTAACAATGAGCACTATTATCACTCCACCAATTACCTCAAGTGCCCCCCCTATTATGCTTAAGATTCCGCCGGCGGTGAGTAACCCGCCCCTGTCACTGCCATTAGATGCCATTTCCTTTCCTCCTTATTTTATGGTGGGCAGTACTGGACTTGAACCAGTGACCTCTTGCGTGTGAAGCAAGCGCTCTTACCACTGAGCTAACCGCCCATACCTTTATACTTATCATTTATTAAGATATATTAACTTTACCATACACGCAAGAGGCGTCGCAATTAAATCACTACACCTATTCGATAACTCCACTTCCGACACTAGAGCGGCCATTTACGGGATTAGTAATCAAGACATTAATTCTGTACATACAACTTCTATGTATATATCTTCTCTTGCTTCCTCTCTCTCGGTGGCTTGTCGCAAGCAACCCGCCATCGGACACTCTCACTTTGCACCAAAATGCCCTCAAAGGCACTTCAGAGCCCCTACAAGCCTTATCAATCGCTCTGTCAATGGTTTATTATAGTCCATTCCGAAAACCCCGTTTTTCATTCGCTGGACTAAATAATCATGGAGTAGTGCTTATCACTTCACCTTCTTAAAAACACACCCTGCCCGAGGTGTGCAAAACACGGTTTTAAGTACTTTATCGCAAGATTGTCAACTGCTAATGTTGAGCCGCCTTCCTTAACGCCGTCAGTGAGAGTGTGGCTTTGGTGCCAAATAGACAAGAACAACTGCCAGCAAAGTTACTACAATGCCGCTTAGAAAGGCCAAAGAATAACTTCCAGTGGTGTCAAATATCCACCCGCCATAGACTGGACCTATCATTAAACCCAACGTCGTCACCATTCCCGCAGCTCCGTAGATAGCGCTGAAATGACTTCCACCGAAGTAATCAGCGAGGAGCCCCGGTAGTATTGGCGTCAGACCACCCATGCCAACGCCTATGAGAGAAGAATAGATATACAGCATGGTCAAATTGGTGGTTTTTAGGAGAATGGCGAAAGCTACTACCTGCAGGCTGGCCGCCATCATCATTACGTATCTCTTGTCCATGATGTCGCCGAGCTTGCCAAACCCCAGACGACCGGGGATGCTGAAGGCACAAAGCAGACCTACGGCCCCAGCAGCTGCTACTCTATTTATTCCTATGTCCACAGCAAACGCTACTTGATGGGTCAGCCCTATCAAATAGGCCCAGAGCCACAGCATTGCGCCTATGGATATTAACCAGAATGACTTTTGTCTTAATGCCTGCCCGATGGTAGCATCTCTCGCCTTCAATCCTTCTTGTTGTTCTTGACCGGGTGCGACCTTTCGTTCCCCCGGTGTCCGCATGATAATAATGCTTATGGGAATGCCAACCAATATCACTATTCCAGCCATGAAGGCAAAAGCGGTCTGCCAATCATACCTGGAGATGAGCCATCCAGCAAGCGGGGCCATAACTACTCCACCCACTCCCATCCCGGTTGTAGCTATACCTAAAGCTGTGCTTTTGCCGCGGTCAAACCAAGTCTCAACAGCCGTCATAGTAGGAACTGCCTCTATACCCGCCATGCCTGCTGACAGGACGAGGCCATAATAAAGATAGAATTGCCAGGGCTCAGTAACAGTTGTGAGCAGTAGGAAGCCGAGTCCAGCTATGAGAGTCCCACACACCATTACTGGTCGCAAGCCAACCTTGTGAATCAACCACCCAACAAGTAAACCCATCGCACCAATGACAAAAGTCCCTACTGTCAGCGCAAGGGCTACCTGTGTCCGTGTCCATTCCATCTCCCTCACCATTACGTCAAAGAACACAGGAAAGGCATAAAAATGTGTTCCTAGTGAGCAAAACAGTAGAAGAAATGCTCCACCTACTACCCACCAGCCATAGTATATTTTCTTCATATACCTGCCTGTCGGACGTGCGAACTCAAAGAGGATTGATAAGGAATGATAAGGCGCTACCCAAGTCGCTCCAAATCGGCACGCTGAAGGAGCCTCATCTTTTCTTTAACCTCTCTGATAGTCTCTTTAGCTATAACTTCAGCCCGATTAGCTCCATCGGCAAGAACTTGGGCAACATAACCAGACTTGGAGGCTAAAGCAGCTCGCCTTTCCCGGAAAGGCTCCAGATTCGCACTGATGCTCTCAGCCAGTATCTTCTTGCAGTCTACACAGCCGATGTGAGCGCCACGACACTCTGAAGCAATTTCCTCTACGCGGGCCGGGGTGAAAAAATTGTGGAGTCGGAAAACATTACATACTTCAGGATGCCCAGGGTCAGAGCGGTACCTCCGTGCCGGGTCTGTAAAGGCGGCCATCACTCGCTCCGAGATTTCTCGGGGGGAGGCAGCTATTTCAATATGGTTATTATAGCTTTTGCTCATCTTCTGCACCCCATCCAGACCCAAAACTGAAGGAAAGTTAGTAAGCTTCGCCTGTGGTTCAGGAAATACAAACCCGAAAAGGGAGTTAAACCGGCGCACTATCTCACGGGCCAATTCAAGATGAGGAAGCTGGTCCTCGCCCACAGGAACAACTTCTCCCTTATAAAGGGCAATATCGGCGGTCATGAGAACAGGATAACCCACCAGCCCATAATTGACGTTATGTGGCTGCATCTTAACCTTCTCCTTAAATGTCGGAACACGTAATAACCAGCCTAAAGGAGTCACCATACTGAACAAAGTATGGAGCTCCTCCACTTGAGGAACATGAGACTGAACGAAGATGATGCTCTTCTGCGGGTCGATGCCGGCCGCCAGCCAGTCAAGCACCATTTCGTAAATATCTTCCCGAAGGGATTCTGTGCTTTCCAGAGTGGTGAGAGCATGAATATCCACCACGCAATAGACGCAGTCATATTCATCCTGAAGGGCGACGAAATTCTGTACCGCTCCCAGGTAGTTACCAATATGTTGTCGGCCTGTGGGGCGGAAGCCAGAGAAAACGCGTTTTCTCATTTATTTGTG
>DATKVL010000015.1:0-14596 GCA_035530115.1 Dehalococcoidia bacterium
ATAATTTCCGTATAATGAGCTCAGTAACCTGACGATTTCAGGCATTGAGTATGAGTTAAGGAGAGAAATGCATTTTAAATGTGTTACCTGTGGAATTGAATTCGCTACTATAGAGCAGCTAGCTAGCCACAAGAAACAGCACCAGGCTGGTCCGAGAAGCTCCCCAGGAGTAATTTGCCTGGGCTGTGGCCAAAGTATTCCTTTAGAGCCATCTAAGGCGAACTACAGCGGGCCACTCACTTGCCCTAACTGTCGACGGACAATGACCGTCGTCATAGAAAATGGTGAAGTAGTTGTAGCTCGGCTTGGCTAACGTCTATGTCTAAACGTCTGAACATCAACAGTGTCCCGGCTCTAGTCGGTATCGTGGGACCCATTGTGGTGATTGTCGGAGACCTCGCAGCATCTTTATCTACTCCCGGTTACAGCCTGGTCCGCAATTCGGTCAGCAGCCTGGCGTTGGAACCCATAGGCTGGCTACAATCGATTTGCTTTCTGGCTATGGGCTTGCTGTTGGAAATCTTTGTCACTGGGCTTTTTTTCAATATTCGTAGAGCCCGGGGCTTTCATGCCGGCATCGTACTTCTTGCTCTTTGTGGCTTCGTGCTGATGTTGATTGCCACCTTTCATATGGACCACTTTGGAGCTCCGCCCATCGATGGAACGATCCACACGATAGCATCTTATGGTCTTGGATTGTTATTCCCTATCGCTATTCTATCGCTCGCACCCAGCTTCAAGAGCACCCCGAATTGGAAAAACATTTTTGTCTATACTCTGATTGCCGGTGTTCTAGCTTTCGCTCTGATAATAGGGGCATTCTTTACTGAGCAGACAGGCTGGTTTGGTCTGTATGAGCGAATTATAATAGGCAACGCGCTAGTCTGGGTGGAAGTAGTGGCAATCCATTTTCTACGCCTGCTATTAAGGCAGGAGCCGAAGCCTCAATCCTGACAAATTAATAACGGCAAAGCCCTCTCAAACCACATTACCAGGCCTCCTCCCATAAAAAGTAACAATCGAGCGATTTGTGCAACGAGTCACGACCTGTGATATCGGCCTTGGCACGAGAAGACAGTCGTTAAGCTGCCTGCCAAATTCTAGAAAGGCATTTACAGTGGAATATGACTGGCGTATAATACATCATAGTGTTATTATCAATAACTGGAGGGAAATCTATGAACAAAAATCGTCTAGTGTTATCCCTGTCGATTCTAAACTTGCTGGGCTTTCTCGGTACAGTTGTCGTTAATGCGCTGGCCATTATCCTCCCCATAAATAACAAAACGACCGCCTACCTATCTGACCAATATCCAAATTTGTTTACGCCAGCGGGGCTGACTTTTGCAATCTGGGGGCTAATCTATGTATTACTTGCTATCTTCGTCATATACCAATTAATACCCTCTCTCAGAAGAGACGCCCAGAAGATTGACTTTGTACAGAGAATCGGGCCGCTATTCTTTATTTCCTGCATCGCCAACATCGGCTGGATATTTGCCTGGCATTATGAAATCGTCCCTCTATCATTGGCCCTGATGCTGATACTCTTTGGAAGCCTGCTAGCAATCTACTTGAGGCTGAATATTGGCAAATCAGAGGCGCCGAAGACTGAAAAATATTTAGTGCATCTTCCTTTCAGTGTCTACCTCGGCTGGATTACTATAGCCACGATTGCCAATGTCACCGCTCTACTGGTGAATATCAACTGGAACGCATGGGGTCTTGGTGAGCAATTCTGGGCAGTAGCGGTGATTATCGTGGGTATTGCTATTGCATTATCTGTACTCTTCACACGGAAGGATATCTATTATTCCCTTGTGGTTGATTGGGCGTTGCTCGGGATACTGATAAAACGACTTGACCATTTTTCAGTCGTGCCTCTGCCACCTATGGTGCCCGATCAAAGCGTAGTAGTCGTCACTATTGTTGGCCTGGTGCTTGTTAGCGGCGGAGTGATAGCTCAACTGATAAGAAAAAAGGTGTATTAGCCAGAGCTGACAAAAGCGGCGAAGTTAATCTTGCTATGTATGCAAGACCATATTTCATCGACGGCCACACGGGAACATTTATTATAGGGGAAAGGCTTACCCACGAGAATCTGAAATCTAATCCATGGGCGGCCTATCTTTTTACTGAAGAACGAAAATATTTCGAAGAAGTTGTTTCATTGACTGGGAGTGGTGAATCAGCCTAGAACACCAGAATGAATATCGCTGGTACACGAATAATTCAGCATGAACATCGATGATATATCTATATATTTTATAGTCAATCTGGTGTTTTGGGTACCTGCTTTCCTCTTTCTATTCCGTATATCTTCTTGCAAAGTTTCGACCCATAGGAATACCCATAATCCGAGTGTCTCGGTAATCATCCCAGCGCGAAACGAGGAACATACCCTACCTAACTTGCTTAATTCGCTATCAGGCCAGTTGTCTTCAGAAGATGAGGTAATTGTAGTAGATGATAATTCAGAAGACAGAACCAAAGCGGTTGCAGAAAAGAGTGCAGTGAAAGTGTTGGAATCGTTGCCAATACCTGAAGGATGGATTGGCAAAACGTGGGCGTGTCATCAAGGGGCCAGGATGGCATCCGGAGAAATCCTTGTTTTTCTTGATGCAGATACGGTACTGGAAAAGAACGGCCTCAAGAACATAATAGAAACCTATGTTGAGAAGGATAGCGTGCTTTCAATTCAGCCATATCACAAGATGCGCAACCTTTATGAGCAATTATCTGCCTTCTTTAATATAGTTATGTTGGCTGGTATCGGCGCGTTCACGGTTTTGGGTAGCCGCATTAAGCCTCTGGGACTTTTTGGGCCAGTGGTGGCCATGAAAAGGCAATTTTACCTCAATTCTGGAGGCCATGATAAGGTGAAGGGTGAGATTCTCGAGGATGTGGCTTTCGGATCAGATCTCCAGAAGAAAGGGGTGGAAATCCATTGTCTAGGTGGGAAGAGTACTATTTCCTTCCGTATGTACCCAAACGGCATCAGAGAACTTATCAACGGATGGAGCAAGGGGTTTGCCATGGGAGCGGCGAAGACTCCGCTACCCTTGCTCATTCTGATTATTGCCTGGATATCAGGTAGTTTAGGCACCACCAGAAGCTTGATCGAAGTAATCGTTGCCACAAATAATGTTCAAATAGCTATTTGGGGTAGCCTTTATATCTTGTACGCGGCTCAAATCTACTGGATTCTTGTACGAGTTGGCAATTTCAAGTTCTATACCGCACTGTTTTACCCCATACCCATGGCGTTCTTCGTTGTGGTTTTTACCTATTCATTTGTTCGTATCTTCTTATTCAGGAGTGTCAAATGGAAAGGCAGGGAGATAAATTTGAAGCGTAGGGTGAATGAATAATGCTGCTTCATTTACCTACACTGCCGACAATTCTGCTTGATATTGCCGCCTGGCTCATCATTCATATGGGTGTGTCCTACTTGATGATGCATATCCCACTTAGTTCATTTGATACTGGGTTCTGGCTGTATAAACAAAAGAAATGGGAGAAAGACGGCAAGATTTACGTAAGGATATTCAGATTGAAGAAGTGGAAGAAAAGGTTACCGGATGGCGCTGCCTTGTTTAAAAAAGGGTTCCAGAAGAAACACCTCAAGGGACTTAATGATGTTTATCTTGATAATTTCATCAGAGAAACATGCCGGGCTGAGCTTACTCACTGGATAATGTTTTTATTCAGCCCGGTGTTCTTTATCTGGAATCCCTGGTGGGTCGGCATTGTGATGATAGTATACGCAATACTGGTAAACGTGCCCTGTATCATAATTCAACGTTACAACAGAATAAGATTGAAAAGAGTCTATTCTAAGCTAAAGTCTTTGTCTGTTTGAAGTGTCGGCTATATTGTGAGGTAATGGAATAGGAGTAAACAATGGCTTCTGTGAAGGATGTGCTGGACAAACTCCAGAGCAAGGCTAAGCCAGAGCAGTTAAAAGGGATGGCTAAATACGGGATGACAGTGGAGCAGAGATTAGGCGTCTCGGTTCCTGATATGAGAAAACTGGCTAAAGAAATAGGGAAAGACCACAAGCTGGCACTGGACTTATGGAGGACTGGCATAGCTGAAGCAAGGATCGTGGCTGCGATGGTTGGTGACCCTGATAAGCTAACTGAAGAGCAGATGGAAGAGTGGGTGAAAGGCATTAATTCATGGGATGTCTGCGACCAGGTGTGCATGAATCTTTTTGAAAAGAACCAATTAGCCTGGAAGAAAATCGTCGATTGGTCTGAGCGGGAAGAAGAGTTTGTCAAAAGGACTGCCTTTTCGCTGATAGCTTGTCTGGCATGGCATGATAAGAAGGCGAGCGATGAGAAATTCATCGAATTGCTTCCCGTGATAATACGAGGAGCTACGGACGAGCGTAACTTCGTCAAGAAAGCAGTGAACTGGGCTCTTAGAAACATCGGGAAAAGGAACCTCAATTTGAACGAAGCCGCAATAAATACTGCAAAGGAAATCAAGCGACTCGACTCGAAGGCTGCTCGCTGGGTTGCTGCCGATGCTGTCAGAGAACTGGAGAGCGAAGCTATCCAAAATAGGCTTAGAAGATAAACATTAGTCAATATTGTTCAGTTCGGGCAACAGAAGCTTGTCTTGTTATCTCTGGCGTAACAATATAGCGGTTTGTGCAATTCCATACTCTGAAAGTTGAGAGAAACACTTACAACCATCCGTGTTTATACTCACTTAAGAGGCTGCTATACTTAGCAGTGCATGGTAATAATTGAGACTTTTGGCCTTTCTC
The DNA here is from genome assembly GCA_035530115.1 of Dehalococcoidia bacterium. Taxonomy (GTDB): domain Bacteria; phylum Chloroflexota; class Dehalococcoidia; order GIF9; family AB-539-J10; genus RBG-13-51-36. The sequence goes on from DATKVL010000015.1 coordinate 4,778, forward strand.
GACACTTCGGGAAAACCGCCGCAGTCGAAGACCTGACCCTGGCAGTCGAAGCTGGTGAGGTGTTAGGCTTTCTGGGTCCCAATGGAGCAGGGAAAACGACCACCATTCGGATGTTGGCCGGAATGATCGCACCCACGAAAGGTTATGCCATCGTAGCTGGTCATAGAACTGACCGGGATGTAGAGCAACTGCATGAGGTAGTTGGTATGCTTACCGAGAGGCCCGGTTTCTACAGTCGGCTTAGCGCAAAGCGTAACCTGGAATATTTCGCCAGCTTTTATTCGTCTATCGAGTCGCCGTCAAAACAAGTGGAGAAGTACCTCAGACTTATAGGGCTCTGGAAGCGTTGCAATGACAAGGTAGGCACGTTCTCCAAGGGTATGAAGCAGAGGTTGGCGCTGGTGCGGGCTCTGGTGCACGAGCCAAAGGTCCTGTTTCTTGATGAGCCGACTGCCGGGCTGGATCCTGAGGTGGCTGCAGAAGTGCGTGAAATGATACACAGGCTTGGTGAGGAAGGACACACCATCTTCCTTTGCACTCATAATCTCAATGAGGCGGAAATGCTCTGCAACCGCATTGCCGTGCTTAATACCAGGCTCTTGGCTCTGGATACCTCGGAGCAACTGCGCCGGCGCTTCTTCCGCCGCCAGATAATAGTACAGCTGGAAACTTTAGATGCAAAAGTGACGGAGGTGGTAAAAAAGCTTTCATTTGTCCAAGAAGTCCGCGAGGAAGGAAGTCAGCTTATCTTAGAACTAACCGACTCGGAGCGTAACCGCCCTGATCTGGTAAAGGCAATTGTGGAAGCAGGAGGCAGGGTGATTGCCGTCTCTGAAAAGCAGTACCCGCTTGAGGAAGTTTACCTCAGACTACTGCGTGAGGAGAGTGGAAATGAGTCGTAGGCACATTCGGAACATTCTGCTGAAAGAATGGGCACTACTGTTTACCGACCTCAACAGCGCTCTTATCATCACGCTGCTTCCGTTTTTAATTGTGGGACAGGGGATACTTTACATCTGGCTGGCCTTCAGGTTCGGCAGCGAGGACATGTTGACCACTCCGGTGTTCCAAACTGCCCTACAAAAACTTGTTGAGGCAATGCCCGGGGTAACTCAACTACCAAGCGAGGAGCAGCTTCTTGTGCTTCTGCTCAATCAATTCAACTTCTTCCTGCTTCTCATCCCAACCATGATCGCAATCAGCGTGGCGACCTTCAGCATTGTTGACGAGAAGCTCTCTGGCAGTCTTGAAGCTCTCCTGGCAACACCGGTCAGGACTTGGGAGCTCCTGTTAGGCAAGGCACTGGCGGGAGCGATACCGGCAATAGTGATAACCTGGCTCTCGGCAGGGGTCTTCTTGCTGGTGATATCGGGGTTGGGCTGGGGAGACCTCAGCGGATTCGTGGTCACGGCCGGATGGTTTCTTACCTTGTTCCTCCTTACCCCTGCAGTGGCGATTCTGAGCTTCATGCTGGGGGTTACTGGTTCTTCACGGGCAAAAGACGCCCGGAGCGCGCAGAACACAGTTCTAATTATCATCTTTCCCGTGCTGGCTCTTATTGGCATTCAGATCACCGGAATTCTGTGGTTCACTCCTTCGTTAATTCTTGTGCTGGCGCTGGCGATTATCATCGCGGATTTCATCTCGCTGCGGGCCGCGGTTCGTCTGTTCCGAAGGGAATCCATAGTTGTCCAGTGGCGATAATCCTGGGAAGTGAACATTCTAACGGTTTGTGCAATTCCATACTCTGAAAGCTGAGCGAGACACTTGAAAACCATCCGTGTTTATACTCACCTAAGAGGCTGCTATACTTAGCAGTGCATGGGCATTGCATTGAGAGAAACGACGTGCCTGAACGTAAAGCGCGGTTTTCTAAGCCTTTAGCCTTCTTCTGGCTACTGCGCCTTAATCGCACCGTGATGGTGGCTATGATTACTGGTGCGGCAGCCTTCACTGCCGATGCCGGGGTGACAAACGCAATATGGATGACCCTGGCAGGTTGGTGTTTGGCCGTGGGCGGCTTCTCTTTGGACTTCTATGCTGATCGTGACCTGGATGCCGAGGGACCTCGGGCAGAGATGCGCCACAATCCTCTGACGGATGGCTCTCTATCTCCATCGATAGGGCTTGCCTTCTCAATAACTTTCATCGCCATTAGCTTCGCTACGACACTTCTGATTGCCCCTTGGGCTCTGCTGCCATGGAGTATCATCCTAGCCATCATCGTAGGCTTGGCACTACATCTTTTTGAGCGTCCTCTAACTCGTGCACTTACTCTTGGCTTGCTGCAAGGCCTCTATGCGCTTATGGGGGGTGTGAGTGGCCACCTGAGCCCGGGATTGTGGCTTTTGGCTGGTATGTTCTTTTTCGCCATGTTTGGCGGGCGAGGGATGATCGACATCCGCGATTTCCCGCAGGATAAAGTTACTCGCGTGCAAACTCTGCCGAAACGCTATGGGGTAAGGCGTACTGCGCAGTTAACAGCTTCCTGCTTACTCATAGCGTATGTCCTGAGCCTGGCTGTGTACTTTACAGGTGAATTTAGCCCAATCTATCTATACCTTGATTTGGCTTTTATCGCCGTGGGTTTGGTGTGCGCCTGGCTCTTCGTTACCCGCCCAAGTCCCAGGCTGGCCTACATTCTGACCCTTGTGTGCATGATGGGCATGGGGTCCCTAATCTGCCTAGCGATGATCCTAGGTAGCATGTAGAGGTTAACATATCTTGCTTTTTCTGGGCAGAAAGACTTCATATGAAAACAGGCTTTTACAGCCTGAATCTTGTAGACACAGCATCAGTCGGGCTCAGCCACTGGTTCTAGTATTTAGTGTAGGGACTCAACAAAAGTCCAGAATGTACAGCTCAGGCAACAAAAGCTTGGATTGTTGCACAATCACTCATCTTGTTCAGTGCCAGACGCACCGACTAATATTAAAGTAAATACCATCGCATTTTTGGGCGAATTGCTTTACTCGTTGAATGCTGCAGCGTCTCATTACCCAATGTGATCAAGAAATAAAACCGTTAACCGAGTGCCGTCAAAATAGCACTCGACACTCGATGCCCTGTTTTCCAAAGGTAAAGGCAAGCTCCCTGCCTTTTAATGAAAAAAAGTCATTGCTCATGGCGCTCTCTAAATTATGTTTTCTATACACCCAATCGCTATAATGGTAGTTCATTCTGTCAATCAGTACGTAATCCACTTTCCCACTAAGTTGGGCAGCAAGTTCTTCCGCCCCGGGAAGCATTGGAGCAATCATCGCATAGGTTCTAATGCCTGCAAGATGTAGCTCCTCGAGTGCTTTGATCCTTTCCTTAATAGATGGCGCACTTGGTTCAAACAATTTTCTTATCTCGTCGTCAGCACTGGTAACTGATAACCCGACCTCTATCTTATCGCTTCTCCTAAATAGGTCTATGTCACGCAACACAAGCGGAGATTTCGTCTGGACTGTTATCGGCCAGCCATATTGGACCAGTATTTCCAAGCACTTTCTTGTCAATTCGTATGCTGTCTCCAGCGGTTGATACGGGTCGCACACTCCGCTTATCCATACCCTACCTGACGGCCTCTTATCTATCTCCAGCTGCAGCAGATCCGGGGCATTAATCTTCACATCAATAAATTCACCCCACGGCTCTTTATGTCCGGTGAACCTCTTCATAAAACGGGCGTAGCAATAGGTGCAACCGTGCTGGCACCCAACATACGGGTTGATCACATAATCAAAGACCTGCGATTTGGACAATATGCTTCGCGCGTAGATTTCTCTAAGAATCATGGAAGGACCAGCTCACCAACGATAATTATACTCTCAGAGAACTAGAGAGTGACGCTATCCAAAGTAGGCTTAGGAGATGAACATTAGCTCAGATTATTCAGCTCAGGCAACAGAAGCTTGGATATTGCTCCGCTGCGCCAAAAGATGAATTATTACTTCTTATACGCTATAGTATAGCTTGAACATAGTACAAAAGAACTATTGACTGTTCCTCAGATAGCTGTATAATAGTTTCCATGGAACTACTTATGTGCGGAAGGCAAAGTGCAAGAGACTACTATGAAGTATTGGGTATTGCGACAAATGCCAGCGCAGAGGAAATAAGAAGGGCGTATCACAAGATAGCTTTTCAATGCCACCCAGACAGGCATCAGGAAACCAAAGAAGCCAATAAAAAAATGCAAGCGATAAACGAGGCCTATGCTATCCTGTCTGACCCGATTAAACGAAGGGAATATGATGTTCCCCGGGGGTATGGTATCAGAATGCCGAAGTTCAAGAGAGGCAGCAAAGTGAAAATCGGTGTCAGTTCTCATTCACAGTATAGAGGCTATACCGGGTTCGTAGATAAAGAACCTATTAAGGATGCCTTTCGCTTCTGGTATATGGTGAGAATAGAGTCCAAAGGCTTTACGACAATCAATCGCTTCGCTGAAGAAGAACTTGAGGGGCCGGACCATTAGTAGCTAGATCGACAAGTCAGCGTTTGGAATGAGTAGCGATCATCTATGTGTGCTGTAGCTTCGTTATCGTTGGTCACTTCCAGCATGCGCCGGGAAGTGGTGTGAATACAGTCGGGTTTTGTGGGGCTCCCCTTTCGAGACTGAAATTGGCCAACTGGTGGTACGTGAATCTCCAGGTTTACCTTTCTTAACATCGATAAATTCCCGCTTCATTATCTTGATTACGGTAACAATATCATTTGTGTCGGGAAGGGAAGACTCCACGTCTAACGCGTATAGAATCTTATTTGAGCTCCTTTACATAACTGCACACTATGGTCACGAATCTCTTCTATCCTAATAGTTCAAAGTTCTGGGTCATTCCCAGCAGCTAATGACATCTGCTGCTCCAAAGTTGGCAGAACGCTTTTTCTTTTTATAATTCGGTACCAATCTTTGTAACAATAGATTCCCTGGAAGATAATGGCGGAGAGAAATCCGTAAAAGACCTCCGGTGGCAGGATGTAAAAGCCCTTTACCATGAATACTCCGCCCATAATCAGGGCAAGAAACCAGTGGTGCAGGTGGAGCTGATAATTCCGCCAGGGGATGATTATTGACCTGACAATTCCTTGTTTACCGTCTGTCCGGCCGCTGAGGTACTTGGTGGCGGCGAAAGCGACAAACCAGGTCTTGTAGCAGAATATACCAAGGAAGATAAAAACGGCAATCAGGCTGATGAGGGCTATCTTCTTCCTCATTCCATCTCTTATGATAATCCTAAATGGCTCAAAAGTCCATTTGGTATTACCACCTTTTCGCTGGCATTGGGGAAGCTCGGTAGCCTTTACAATGGATGTTTACAGCCATATAATTGGAGGGATGCAGAGTAATGCTATGGGGTTACCGGGTGGGGTGTTATCACCATGGGAACGGCACTGAAAAAAAGTGCCATTTTAGAGCTAAAGAGTAGACATAAACTTGAGTAACAACTAAAATTTAGCTTTAATGCCAGCGTAGCTCAGGGGTAGAGCAGCGGTTTCGTAAACCGCCGGTCGTCGGTTCGAATCCGACCGCTGGCTGGGGGTAATATGAGCAAATTTGTAGATAAATTGCAAGGTCTTTCTAAGTCTTCAACTGCGCCCATAGGTTTTCATTCGTCTGTCTCTGAGCTAAAAAGCCCAGCAATGTTGCTTATTGCGGGACTGGCCGGGGCACAGGTCAAGGAAGCCAAAATCGTGGCTGATGTCAATGCTGATGCCGGATTGATATTGAGCGATGGCCCAAACGCCAAGGTTGTTAAGCAAATGGTCGAAGCTGCAAGTGATGTCCCTCTGGGGGTGTTTGTGAAGGGCGTGAGCGAAGAGAAAATAAATGAACTTACGAGCTTGGGGTGTGACTTTGTGGTCTTTGATATCAAGGCAGCTGCGGCAGTCCTGCACAAAGAAGGGATGGGCAAATTCTTGATGATAGAGCCTTCCTTAGACCAGAGTTTTGTCAGAGCCATTAATAGCCTTGAAGTAGATGGTGTGTTCATCAGTAGTAGAGACGGAGACTCTTTTGTTGCTGTGGAGCATCTGCTTGCTTGCCGGAGGTTCGTCGAGCTCTTAGAGAAGCCGGTTATTATGGCCTTGTCTTCTGTGGTCACAAAGGCTGAGCTAACCAGTTTATGGCAAGTTGGGGTAAATGGCGTAGTTACTCCCCCAACGCATTCGGTTGAGGCACTGGCAGAGCTAAAGAAGATGATTAGCGATTTGCCTAGAGGAACCAGAGGTCGCCGCGCCAAAGTAGGTGTGATACTTCCTCATTATGGTGAGGGTGTGGTTGGGGAGGAGGAAGAGGAACAAGAGGAAATTTAGCCTGAATCTGGTTTTGCCCAAAGTAAGTCATGGAGACAAGCCTGGGCCTATTTTTATTATCAGCAGCGGGAATTTCTCTTACTGGCGTTATGCTACCCGGACCAATGACTGCGGCTACCATAGCCAAGGGTTATAGTGACAAACACGCTGGTGCCTGGATTGCAGCAGGGCATGCTGTCATCGAGATACCACTCATAGCTGTAATTTATGCTGTAATTTATTTTGGATTCGAACATTTCATCGACTCTCCCCAGGTGGAAAGGGGTATATATCTTGCCGGTGGCTTGATGCTGCTCTACCTGGGTTTCCGAATGTTTCGAGCTACTGGTGAGGCGACTGACGCGGTAGGTGGCCTACCAGCTAGCTCTTTAGTAACAGGCATTGTAATTACGGGGACTAACCCCGCTTTTTACATATGGTGGGCGACTATAGGTGTAGCTTTAGTAAGCGGTGCTGCCAAGTTTGGGCTTGTCGGTGTTATTCTGTTCACTCTCGTGCATTTGCCTTGTGATTTGGCCTGGAGTGAATTTCTCTCTGTGAGTACATACGAGTCAAGGCGGTGGTGGACACAGAAGGTACGAAGGATTGTGTTTAGCGTTTGTGCTTTGATTCTAGCTGGCTTTGGTGTCTGGTTTTGCCTTTCTGCGTTTCTATAAACTCAAGGGACATTCTGGATTGCCTGAAAGTATTTCCCTTCAGTCTTTATAGATGGGGCAATAACCATCTTAACTTTATGCATTTCTTTGATGGTTCGAGCGCTGCATACTCCCATGCTTGTGCGTAGAGCACCAACTAAGTTTTGAGTGCCGTTGGTGACGGAAGTAGGACCGAAGAGAATTTGCTCTAATGGGGCGGTAGTGCCAACTCTAACACGTGTCCCTCTAGGCAATGCTGGATGGGAATGAGACATGCCCCAGTGATAGCCTTTTCCTGGCGCTTCTGTCGCTTGAGCTAAAGGCGAGCCAATCATTACAGCGTCAGCACCGGCGGCGAATGCTTTGCATAAATCGCCACCGGTGCGAATACCTCCATCTGTTATCACTGCTACGTATTTACCACTTTCTTTGAGATATGTTTCTCTAGCATTGGCACAATTCAGAGTAGCAGTTATCTGGGGAACTCCAACGCCAATGACTTCCCGGGTGGTACAGGCAGCCCCAGGCCCCACTCCAACTAGGATGCCATCGACCCCTGTTCTCATTAGCTCTAATGCTGCGTTATAGCTGCAACAATTGCCCACTATGATAGGCAATGGCATTTGCTGGCATAGCTCAGGCAGGATAAGTCCCCGATAGCTTTTGGAGATGTGCCGGGCTGTGGTGACGGTAGATTGCACCACGAGTATATCCATCCCGGCATCCTTAGCTATAGGAGCCAACCGTTTGGTGTTGGCTGGAGTTACAGATACGGCACAGATGGCCCCAGCCTGTTTTATTGCTCCAATGCGTTGGCTAATGAGCTTTTCCTTGACAGGCTCAGAGTAAATTTTTTGAAGTAGGGAAGTAACCTCTTTCTCAGGAGTTTGGGCAATTTGGTTTAAGACCTCATCGGGGTTTTCGTATCTTGTCTGTATACCTTCTAGATTAAGGACAGCTAGCCCGCCAAGCTTGTTAAATTTAATAGCAAAGGCGGGGTCAACAATAGCATCCATAGCTGAGGCTAGAATGGGGATGGACAAGGTGTAATTTTTTACGGTAAAATCTATGTTGGTTTGGTCAGGGTTAATGGTTACATCTCCGGGGACAAGTGCAACTTCATCAAATCCATAAGCGCGTTCTATCTCTTTGAATTTAAGGTGAGGCATTTTTTTACTTGATAAAAGTTGCCACAAACTATACAAGCATGGCGGTCTAAAGTCAAGGAAACTTGTAGATAAAATTATAGCTATTAAGTATAATTGTAAGTCATGCCTGTTCTCTATGTCATTGCCACTCCTATTGGCAATCTGGAAGATATTTCCCTGCGTGCCTTACGTCTTTTACAGGAGGTGAAACTTATTGCTGCTGAGGATACACGCACTACGCGCCACTTGCTTAATGCCCATAATATAAAAACTCCATTGACTAGTTATCATGAGCATAGTAAAAGAGCTAAACTTGACTATTTATTGGATTATCTCGAGAAAGAAAACCTGGCTCTAGTTTCGGAAGCTGGCATGCCAGGGCTAAGTGATCCTGGTTACGAGCTTATCGTTGCTGCCATTGAGCGTGGGATTTCTGTGGTACCGGTTCCGGGTGCTTCAGCGGTGATTACTGCTTTAGTGGTTTCCGGGTTACCAACCGACCAATTCCTTTATGTTGGGTTTTTGCCCCGCCGTAAAGGACAAAGGCAGCGCCTTCTCAGTTCAATAGTCGATGAACCAAGAACTATAGTGGCTTTCGAGACACCCCATCGCATTAGGGAAGCATTGAGTGATATTGAAGAAATTCTAGGAGATAGAAGACTATCTGTATGCCGTGAGCTTACCAAAGTTCACGAAGAGATTTTTCGGGGCAGAGTGAGCCAGGCTAGAGAGCATTTCGTCGAACCAAGAGGGGAGCTTAGTCTCGTTATTGAGGGTAGGACTCGAGCTTGGTTGAAATTTCAGGAAAGGAGCTAAAATGCACCGTGGTTGTATTGCTATAGGAAAGGTGGAATGTGATGGTTGTCATCGTCCTATTAAATATGGAGAGCGCTATCTTGTAACCAATGGGGAAGGAGATGAAAAGCAACGTCTTTGTATTGATTGCTGCCTGAGCCGTGGTTATATCTCATATGGAACGGAGAAAGGAAAGCAAATAATTACCTTTCTCCCCAAGGAATAAACGTTGGCAATCGTCATTTGAGAGCCTCGGTTCATGGCAATGACACGGGGCAATTAATGATTTACAATAGGCTGACTTTTGGGGGAAGAATTTGAGCGAGCGCATTTTTATCGGTGTTGCTTGGCCTTATGCCAATGGCCCTCTACATTTAGGACATATCGCTGGTGCTTATCTGCCAGCCGATATTTTTGCCCGTTATCATCGCCTTAAGGGCAATAAGGTGCTGATGGTTTCCGGTAGCGATCAGCACGGAGCGCCGATTACAATTCGTGCTGAACAAGAATCTACCACGCCCCAAGAGGTAGTGGACAAATATCATCAACAATTTGTCGATTGCTGGGAAAAATTAGGTATCTCCTTCGATTTATTTACCACCACTGGCACTCCAAATCACAGTCAAGTTACTCATGATATATTCCTCACTTTGCTCAACAAGAGTTATGTGTACAAAGATAAGATGCTTCAAGCTTACTGCCCTAAGTGCCAGAGGTCCCTTCCCGACCGCTATCTGGAAGGTACTTGTCCTCACTGTGGCTTCACTAAAGCAAGAGGTGATGAATGTGATGAGTGCGGTAAGCCTTTGAATCCATGGGAGCTTAAGGATCTCCGCTGTTACCTTTGTTCTACTCCGCCTCGCTTCGAGTCTTCGGAGCATTTCTTTTTGCGCCTTTCTTCTTTTCAGGACAAGTTGACTGGCTGGATAAAAGAGCAG
>DATKVL010000016.1:0-9175 GCA_035530115.1 Dehalococcoidia bacterium
CCTTTTATGAATAAGTCTTTCATTATAATCTTACTTTACCTGTAAACAAATAAGAAAATGGATTTGATAACAAATACCATAATCTTTTATACCATGTAATGTTAGGATTTATTATCCAAATACTATCATTGTTTATTAATGCTACGTCTACTGTACCATTTACTTGCTTTTTTAATTTTTGCACTTTCATATCTTTTTAGTTTTTATGATCTCGTTTAACAATAGTTTTGTTTTCTCATGATATTCTTTCTTCAAATCTGGATCAGGTATATATTTTACTACTCTTATCCACTGTGTTACTTCTAACAATTTTAAAAGCCATTCATAAATATCTTGTTGGTCTTTACTTGGATAAGGAATTAATTGTTTGTTTCTTAACCATCCATTTAAAAATACCTCATACTCAAACATTCTATTATATTTTCTATATGAATGCATCATCTTACTTATATCCAATAAATAAGAACTCCATTGATCCTCTTTATATATTGGATCTATTAAAAACATTCCTTTGTCAGTTTGTATTATATTTTCAATGGAAAGATCACCATGCATAAAAGAACTATGTTTATTACAAAAGTCAATATTAGTTGAATGCTCTAATAAAGGAATGACTTCCCAAAAATCATTGTTTGCTTCACAATGATTTTTCATTCTCTCTATATACTTATCAAAAGGAATTTTTGTTCTATATAAAGAAAATTTAGTGATTGCCTCATTAACATGATCAATTTTAAAATACTGACCATTATCTTCAAGGAATTCTAAAGCCAATGTTCTTCCAATCATAGAGTGCACAATAGGTACATTAACTAAAGGTGCAGCCATATTATACCACCTTGCTGCATCTAAAGAATCATGGTGAGTTTTGAATATTCTATTTCCTCTTTTTTCAACTTGTGCTCCAGACCATCCTGTTTTTATTTCTCTTATTTCAAGATCAACAAATTCTTCTGGAGTAAGTGCTTTATCATCAACATAATAAGAAGCTAATCTTTTTTCAAATGAAAGATTATGATATTTGACTCCATGCTTATGAAGCCAAGTTTCCATAATTTTTCTATATTTTTGGTCTGCTTTTTGGAAATCACCATCACATGATAGTTGGCCTCTTGCTGTTACAATCCAGATTTCCCAACCCTTTTCATAAAGGTTGTTCATCTTATTAATTACTGGCCAAATAGGTTCTGCATTTTCCCAATCTCTGGTGGTAGTTAGTGAAATTGTGTCGTCAAAATCCACAATCATTCTTTTGTCGTACGCCATATTTATGTTCTGTTTATTATTATATCCGTATGGCGTCCAAAAGTTTTGTTAAAGTTGGGTTAAAAAAAGGGAACTTAGAGGTTCCCTTTAACAATAGAATATTTATTTTGATTAATCTTCATCTTGATCCGAATAAACTCCAAGTGCAGCAGCAAATTCTTCAATTGCATAAAGAATCATTTGCATCTCGGTTCCTTGTCTATTCATATTATCTATAGCAATGTTTGTTAATTCTCTGGCATCTGTTCTACCACCACTTGTGATTGTATCTACTATGTAATTAACAACTGCACCATCATAAATACTATCTATTTTATCTATAGCTGGTGATGCTTTTTCTTCTGTAATTTCTCCAGAATCTATTTTTTTGCCAAGTTTTCTAAGAAGATCCAGTGCGTTTTTGATTTCAGATCCATAGTTCATGAAAAAATCTTCATAAGATCCCTCATTTAGTTTTTTTTTACCCTTAGAAGATTCTCCTAAGAAAGCATCTAATTTAGCCTTTTTCTTAGCAGCAACTTCTTCTTTTTGTCTTGTTTCATCAGCAGTTTTCTTAGCAGCCATTGCAGCTTTTTGTCTTTCTATGATATCTTTCATAGTAAACTTAACCGTTCCTTCTAAAAATTCGTTAAAAGCTTGAACAACTTCCGGATTTGTACAAGAAAAAGCTACATATTCATCTTCGTCTGATGCTGAAGTATTGTACACTTTAAGAGCTGCAGTTCCTGTTGCTTCTTTAACAACGCCTACAATATAATCGGATTCCCAAAGATTGTAGAACATTCCTTTTTGGCTAACTGATTCATCAGCATCTTTTTGTGTTGACCAAAAATCTCTATATTCTTGCCAAATGTCACCTGCATGTTTTCTAAATGAATCAAAATTCTTAAGACATTTTTGAACTACAGACATTCCTTGTTTTTGTAATTCATCTTTTTTAGCTTTCTTTTCAGCTGGAGATAATTCTCTCTTTTCTTCTGCTTCATTTAAGTTACCAAAAAATTTGGCATCTTCAAATTGGTATAAACTTTCCTGTACGTGTTTCATAATATCGTAGTATTTTTTATATTTATCTCTTGATAGATTTATTTTATATATTCATCACATTTTTCATGGAGATATATATAAAAAGTGATTACAAAAATAAACGTCTTAGTTATGAAATTTAATGAGTACGAAGCTCTTTCAGAGCATCTAGAAAAAGAAGGTTCATCTATAAATGAATTTGTAAAAAAAGTTACTGGATCTCCTTTATATGAAGCAGATGATAAAGAAGATAAACTTGATACAAAAGGTGACACCTTTAAAAGGATTACCAATCCTAAATTTGCAAGAGCCAGGAGAAAAATTACTAATAATGCAAAAGACTTTAAGAAAAAGGCTGAAAGGGGTTTAATTGAAAAATGGCTTCCTAAGCAATTAGAGGCTCTTAAATCAGTTGCAAACTTAGCTGCTGCAAAAGGAAAAGATGTAAAAAATCCTGAAGAAATTTTACAAGCTATTGGTGGAGAAATCGATCAAATGAGAAAAATGCAAGAAAAGGCAGTTGCTCAGTTAGAAAAAGCTATTGACAGAATGGAACAAAATTATCAAAAAAGAGTAGATACAATTGTTCAAAAAAGTGGATTGAAAGAAAAGTCACAACTTAAACTTGATAACTATTGGGTTTTAGTATCTACACAAGTTAGACAATTGCTTTATAAGCAAATAATGGAAAAGAGAAAAGCAATTATAAATGAAATTGGTGGAAATAATAAAGAACTTCTTGATCTTTTAGGCAAAATGGAAGATCAAAATCACATTAATGCTAAATTTAAAGGATATCAAAATAAAGCAAATGAAGAGAAGAAAAAATATGATGCAGCAGGTGAAGAAGGAGAGGTTGAATTTAAAGTAGGAGAAACATATCAATACACTTCTAAAAAAGGAAATACTACTGAAGTTGAAATTATAGAAATAAGAGATGATGGAACTATAGTAGGAAAGAACAAAACTAATCCAAAGGGATTTGCTATCAGGAAAGACGCGATAGGAAAGAAACTTAAAGAAGCTGAAGCTGAGGCTGCAACAGCATAAAAAATCAAAACAAGATATGAATAAAGAATCATTTGAATCTTTACATAATTATCAGCCTGAAGAGAATAAAATTTTCATTAATGAATCTTTACTTCTTGAGAAAGATGATGAAGGTGTTTTTGGAACTATTATAGATAGAGGATTATCATTTGTCCCTAGAGCTATAAGATTCAAAAAGGCTAAAAAGGTTATGAAAAAAGCTTTAGCTGGTTATACTAATAAAGCAAAAAATTTAATCAAGAAGTTTTCTCAGAGTTTTAAAAGAAAGGTTGATACAATTGAAAAGGAATATTTAGATGTTAAAGAAAATAAAGTTGTTCCTTTAGTAAAAGAAGGTAAAAGAGAAGAGGCAGTTAAATTAATGAAAGAGCAACTTAAAGAACTTGAAGATTATAAAAAGCAACAAATGCAAGTTCTTAGTAAAGGAATTGAGGATGTTTTAACTTCTTATACACATTCTATAGATAAAAGAATTGACAACCCAGGTTTTGTTCTTAATGTAGAGTTATCAGAAAAGGGAAAAGGCGAATTAAAAGCAAAATGGCAAGAACTAGTTGCCATTCAAAACATAAAAATAGATGAGGCGAAAACTGAACTCATTAAATCAGAAGGTTGGAAAAAGCTTGATGATATGATTTCTGAAATTACAGGATTTATTGAAAGTAGAAGAGGTGGAGGAGATGCAGATGTTGTATTTAAAGTTCATGATATAGTTCCACTTCCTGGTGAAGAGTATCTTGTTAGAGTTCACTTAAGAGTTGCAGGAGGAAGACCTGAGGTAGAAGAAAAAGGTGTATTAGTTGGAGAGGATCCAGAGAGTTTAGAATATGGAGAAAAAGGAATTAAAAAAGTTCAAGAAGTTGGAACTTACCAATATAATGCTAGACCATATAAAATATTGATTAAAGCAAGTCCGGAAGATTTTGTAAGACCATATTTAAAAGTAAAAGGAAAGTCAGAACCATATTATGGAGATGCAGCTAGTTTAGATGTTAGAGGAAAATCTAAAGAAGAAAAAATGAGAGGAGATGTCACAATAGCTGCTGGTAAAAAAGAAGAAGACGAAAAAGAGGGAAAAGGAATTGAAGGGGAAAAATCATTAATATAAAAAGATGTCAGCGAGTAGATCAGAACAAAATTATAAATTAGCCAAATCCACATTTGAAAATATAAGGGATGATTTCTATGAAATAGAAAATTCTAAACATGCGGATGAAGGCTTCATGATTGATCAAACATTAGAAGATCTTAAAGTTCTTAATAGATATCTTGGAAGAATAAATTCTGATGAATTGTTAGATAGTTATGATTTTGATACAGTTGATACAGTTGAGAAAAATGTATCTCACATGAGAGAAGCTTCTTATTTTATAGAAAGATCTATTATGAGTATGAAGCTTTATGATAAAGTACATCCTGTTTTGGATCAATATATGAAATCAGTTGAATGGAAAGGGATAGCGGACACAGAAGATGAAGCAATTTCTAAATTTGGAAGATTTTTAACAAATGAAGATAATTATGCTAATTATAAAACTATCATTCTTAATATCGTAAAAGGAACGATGAAAAAGAAAGCATTTGAAGATTTATTTAATTCGGTAAGTTCAAGAATGGCTAAACCTAAAGTTAAAAGAAAACCATATAGAAATCCTTTACCACCAGAAATGTGGCCCGAAAAAGAAAAAAAGGAATGGAAAGAACAATTAGATAAAAGAAAAAAAGCTGGAGTAGCAGATAAAAAAGCAGAATTCGATGTTTTTGGCGAAAGTTTTGTATCATTAAAAAAATATAAGAATCAGTTAAATGAGTTACAGAATAAAAAAATTAGATGAGGATTTTTATAATCCCTATGATGAAGTTGTTGAACAAAAGCCTAAAAAGCCTGTTCATATTTCGGATAAAGGTGGATTATTAAAACCAAGAAGAGAAATCTTTAACATCAATAGAGTAGTTTATTCAAAAAGACCTAATGGTGAATTCACTGTTATGGCAAAAACTCAATTTGCACAAGGAGAAATTATAGAAATTTGCCCTATTATTTTTGTTGGAAGAGAAGCAAAAGCAATTGATAGAATAAAGGATTTTATTTTTGAGATTGAAAAACCAACTGATGACAAACCTGGAATGTTTGGTTTAGTTCTTGGATATGGTTCTATCTATAAACACTCAGAAGAAGCTAATGTTGAGTATGCTTACAATAGAGCTAATAGGCAAATGTACTTCAAAGCAGCTAGAATTATTCAAGCTCATGAAGAATTAACAATTAATTACGGAAAAGATTATTGGCAGGAAAGGACTTCATTCAACACAATGGCTCCTAAAAATGAAACACCTGCTGAAGAAATAGAAGAAAATGTTGGACAACCCCAAGCACCAAGTAATCCTACTCTAACTGGATTAGCCGGCGATGCCGGAAATCCTGCAGTAACTGGAGTAGCATTTAGAGGTGCCGGACAATCTTAAAAATTAAAATGATGAAAGTAGATAAGTTTAAGAGCATCAAAATGTCTTTGATGAAAATGGAAAGAGATATTAATGAGAGTGCAGGACCATTAGAAGGAAAAGCTGAATATACAGTAAAAGGATCTGCTACATTTAATATTACTCCTGAATTTTATGTAGCATTACAGAAAGAAGAAGAAAAAAATCTTACAGAAGGTCTGGTTGCTGCAATGTATGAAGAGTTACTTCAAAAAATAGATGAAGTTGATACAGTAGGTGTTTGGATAGATTATGATGAAAAAATCTATGAAAATGCTATAAAAATAGATACTCTTGGAGATATGAAAACTTATGGTCCTGAAGATATTGTACCTATATATGAATTTTTTAAATTAACTATAGGTGAGTAACCACCTTTTGCGACAAAGGTGTATTAGGATTGAGCTCGTAGTTTAACTTGAAAAAAACGCTAAATAAGAGACGGTGGTTAAAGGCCATCCGGGCGAGATCTTTTAAGAATAAATAAAATAAACTTTAGATATGAAAAAATTTGTAAGTGAAAGTCTTCAGGAATTCATTTCAATGAATGAAGAAAAAGTTAAATCAAAGAGAAAAACCAAAGCTGGACATAAAGTTGTTTTAGATCAATCAACTGATGAAAAAGCTAAGCAAGCAATTGTAGCTCTTAAGAAGCAATTAGCAGACGCTAAAAAGGCTGGTGGAATGAGAGACTCTGGTGCTCAGAAGAAAGCAAAAATCAAAGAGATTGAAGACAAAATTGCTAAATGGGAAGCTAAGATAAAATAAAAAATAGATATGAGAAAATTAGTTAATGAAAGCTTATTTGAATTTGTTTCAGATATAGGCCCAGGTCCAGTACAATCATCTGCAGTAAAAGAAAGAATTGTAGATGTAACAAGATTATCTGAATCTGTGTTAGCTATCTTAAATGATCAGATAAAGAATGAACTACATTCATCTCAAATATACAGAGGAATGTCATGTTGGTTGAATGATGCTAAGTGGCCAGCAGGAACAAAACTATTTTTCAAATATGCTGATGAAGAATTAACTCACATGAGTAAAATCTACGAATACATTTTTGATAGAAACTGTACTGCTGTAGTTGCTCTTTGCGAACCTGTTAAATCAGATTTTGCAGATATACGTGAAGTTGTTGAAGCTTCATTAGAACATGAAATTGAAGTAACAAATAACTGGGAAGGTATAGCTACACTAGCAAAAGAAGAAGGTGATAATACAACCTATGAATTCGCTCAGTGGTTCCTAAAAGAACAAGTTGAGGAAGAAGATAAATTCAGAACTATTTTAGAAAAGATGGATCTTGATATGCCTAAGTATGAAATCGACAAACTATTCGGTGAATAAATGTCGACAAAACAGGAGCTCGTTAAAGAGCACACCGATTTACTATTTAATATGGAAAACCTGGAGATTATTGCTCCAGATGATCCAGATCTCATGAAAATGGAAGAAATCATGCGGGAATTAAAAGAATTACAGGAAGATGAATAATCTTCCTTTTTTATTAAAACTATTTACGTTCTCAAGTATATAAAAAATAAATCATTTAATTACTTGATTGTACATGAGATACGTAGCACATGTTCCTCTTATTGGTGGATTCGCGATAGCCAATATGAACGTAACAGGAACACCACCAGTAGCAATTACTAGTTATTCGCCGTTTGTCGGGAATGACAAATTATTTTTAAGATACTTACAAAAGAAGAACAAAAAATCTGTAATTCCTTACTTTGAAATTGATAAATTGGAAGAGGAAGGAAAGGTTCATGATGTTCAACACCTAATTGGAAAATTAGATTTTGTAAGTGCAGTTCCACCTTGTTCTGGACTTTCTATGTCTGGAAATCTTGCCAAAGGAGCAAGATCAACTTCACCTGTTAATGATTGGATGTATAAATCAGCAGATTTTGTTTTAGGAACTTTGCGTCCAACTGTATATGTATTTGAAAATGCTCCAACATTATTTACAGGTGTTGGTGATTATGTTAGAGATCAACTTATGGAAAAAGCCAGATATCATGGATATGCTGGAACTTTTTATAAAACTGATACTTTGCTACATGGGATCCCACAAAGAAGACCTCGTACTTATGCTATTTTCCATAAAGGAAACTATGCTCCTATCTTAGAACATTATCAAAAAGAATCACCGAATGTTGCTGAATATCTTAAGCAAATTCCAGCAAATGCTACATTACAAGATAAATTTACTACAGCAGAACCATATATTAATGATTTTGAAATAGTTAAGTTTGTAAAAGAAAAATTTGGAAATGATTGGAGACAAGCATTCTTAGATACTAAAGAGCATTTAACTTCTTATGATTTTCTTAATAGAAATAAATTAATAGAAGAATATAGAGATTATGTTTACAGTTTATCAGATGCTCATCCAGCTTCAAAGAAAGATATTGATCATGTTATCAAAAAACTTGCTATGGGAAAAAATTTTAGGCTATCCCATAGAGTTTTATGTGTTGATGCTCATCATGTTTATGCTGTTGTTGGGGAAATGATGGAACGCAATATTCATCCAACCGAAGATAGAAGAATGAATGTAAGAGAATATTTACATTTAATGGGGATGCCCCATGATTATGATTTATTAGATGAAAGAGAATATGGAAAAATTCCTCAAAATTGTCCAGTAACTACAAATGAAGATATCACAAGAGAAGTAATTGCTATTATTAAAGGAAAAAGATCTTTTTCAAATCATAGATTTGAAATGCAAGATAATATAAAATATGATGGAGTAAAATCAAAACAATTATTTTGAAAACCATTTCAAATAATAGAACATATAAAAGAAAAACATGAAGCACATAATCATAGAAGGAGGTGATAGATTAGGAAAAGATACTCTTCTTAGAAATCTATGCAACCACTTCAATTACAATAATATAACTATTAGACATTTTGATAAACCACCTAAAGGAATGTCTCCAAAAGAAACTTTAGATTTTCAATTTGAAGTTTTTTATAAAGAAATGTTGTTTGTAGATCATATAAATGACATTATGGACGGAGATAAATGGGGTTATCATGATAATGTTGTTATTTGGAATAGGAGTCATTTAGGTGAATATGTTTATTCTCAAATGTTTAGGGGCATATCAAGAAAAGATGTTGCAACAAGATTAAAATTATTTGAAGAAAGAAATTTATCATCAACTCAATATCTTATTACATTAACTGCATCTCCAAAATTTTTCTTGGACCAAGAAGATGGAGAATCATTTTCGCAAGATTTAGATCAAAAAACAAGGGAACTTCAGTTGTTCAAAGAAGCTCATGCGCTTAGTTTAATTCTAAATAAAAAACTTATAAAAGTTAATCA
>DATKVL010000017.1:0-2298 GCA_035530115.1 Dehalococcoidia bacterium
AAACAACCCATTCGCTGTGGCTGCCCGGTGACGCCATGACCCACATTGGGAGCGACATCGGTGAGCTCCTCGTAGTCGCCGATGAGATTAACCACGGACATGCTGCCATCATCCCCAAGCATGTCCAGGGGGATGGCAAACCAGAAGTAATCAGTGCCGGCGAAAACGAGGAAGGCATATACAAGGGAAAAGCCCTCGTAATCTGGATCCCATAACAACAGAAGTCCCAACCACTCTCCAGACAAGGCCTGTACTGGTTCAGTTTCAAGCTGCAGTTCACCATTGCTTAGGTGAAGGGGTAAAGACAACTCCTCCCCCGTAATCAACTCCTCGGGGAAGATAAGAACAGCGGCATCGGCTCCGATGTCATTGGTGTGCACGTCAGGGTCATCGGAGACAAAGCCGGTCCAGGCCTTCTGGTCGAGGTCGAGGAACATTTCATTCATCGTATCATTGAAGCCAATAGGCTCAGCGGTCCTGACCCGGAAGTAGATGGTTGTCTCATCACGGTGGAAGTCGGCGCCCACGATATCGGGGCCGTTGCCATAGAACTGGTCGCCAACGGGGTCGGTGATGAACTCAGTCCAGGTGATTATAGAAATTGCGAGTTCCCTGGTCGCTGTAGCCTCGGCGGCATCAGTTACCTCGACGGTAAAGTTGAAGCTGCCGGCTTCGGTCGGTGTCCCCGAGATAACACCGGTTTCACCGTCAAGCTCCAGCCCATCGGGCAGAGCGCTGTCTATTATCGCCCACGTATAGGGTTCGGTGCCTCTACTGGCATCGAGGGTCGCCTGGTATTCCCTACCCACCTCGCCAACAGGCAGTTCACTGGTTTTGACCACTAGACCAAATTCAATGTCCAGACCTACCGCCCTTAAAAAGATGATCTTGGCGTCTTCGGTCCAATGCTCCATATTGCCGCCGTTGTAGGTTCCGACTCCCAGGCTGGCTAGGAGCACGTGCTGGCTTCCACCATATTGCTTCACGCCTACTCCAGAACCCCGCTCTAGGTCATCCGCGGTGCAAAGCTCAGCTATCACGTCTCCGGTGTAGGAGTCGAACCAGGAATAGTCACGAGGACCAGCATCGATGATGGTTATGTTGTCCCCTACATCACAGCCCTCAAAAATAGGGTGCTCCACCGTCACCTTATAATACACATCGTCGCCGCCGTAGCTATCGATATTCCCAGGGTCACCGAGGTGATAGTGCATGAGCGATATTCCCCATGACCAGCTGAACCACCGCTGGTGGAGGAAGACGATATCCACCTCGTTATCGCTGGCCGCCTCCAGGAACTCCATGAAGGTGGATTGCCCCGGGTCGGAGGGGAGGTTTACCACCACGACATTGTAGAGCGCGTAGAGCGCAATGTCACTGATGATATCCCAGTCCCTTTCCTCTGCCGAAATGTTATTAGCCAGGAGAAGCTCGGTCAACTGGGAATCGTAATCACCTAATACTGCCACCATCGCCAGTGCAGGCTCAAGGGCAAAATTAACTATGACGGTTTCATTTTCGGCAACACTCACATTAAAAACCACAGATCCTTGATAACCCGAAGACCAAGCCCTGACATCGTAAGTTCCTATCAGTGCCTCTATGGAATACTCGCCAGTCCCGCTTGTAGCGGTGCTAAGCGGGGTATCCAGTAAAGTGACGACTGCATTTTCAATCGGTTCATCCGTTTCCACGTCGGTGACTGTGCCCTCGATGAACCCTGTGGGCATTGGCTCCAGAGCAAAGTCCTGAGGAGTGAAGGCATCTCCCACAACCTCAACTGTGGCGTTTCCCTGGTAATAGCCAAACATGCTAGCCGTCAAGTTGTAGGTGCCTGGTAGCAGGAAGAACCGATAGTAGCCTGAGTCATCTGAGTATTTTACTTGGCCGGTTTCGGAAACGAATATTCTGGCACCCTCCAGCGGCTCTGCGGTTTCCGCATCGGTCACAATTCCCTCAATGCCGGAGTCAAGAGCCGCAAAAGATACCGCCTCAAAAGCATCGATTCTACCCCACCCGTATCTGGTATCCTGCCCTTCATCGCCGAGGTCAACGGCGGTCTCATTAAGGGCAGCATAGACATCCTCGACAGTCAGCGCTGGGTTACCCTCGAGCATGAGCGCCACCGTCCCGGCAACATGGGGTGCCGCCATTGAGGTTCCTGAGGCATACTTATACCCTCCAGGAACCGATGAATAAACAAGCACTCCTGGGGCGCTGAAATCGGGCTTGATGTAGGACTCGTTGTGAGATGCGGGCCAATCTATTACCTCCCCACCACTGGAATCGGCAACCAGG
>DATKVL010000018.1:0-1763 GCA_035530115.1 Dehalococcoidia bacterium
TTTATGAGGGCGGTTACCGGCTGGGAAATAACCGATGACGAATTGCTCAAGACAGGGGAGAGAATTGCCAACATCCGGCAGGCTTTCAATATTCGAGAGGGGTTGAACCCGCTGAAGTTCAAGGCCCCCGACAGAGTACTCGGCAAGCCACCGCTAAAGGAGGGCCCCGTGGCTGGAGTAACCGTTGATGAGGACACCATGGTCAAAGAGTACCTAACTGCCATGGATTGGGACCTCAAGACAGCCAAGCCCAGTAAAAAGAAACTGCTGGAACTGGGGCTGACAGACGTGGCTCAGGAACTCTGGCCTTAGCCGGGACAACCCACGGCGGCAGACCTGTGCGGCAACAGTGACTGGCCGACTAGAGCAGAAGGGGGCTTCCGTTGCCTATATCATCACGGTTCCGCCATCAATATAGATAATCTGTCCCGAGATCATATCCGAGGCAGCTGAGGCTAAAAACAGGACTGCCCCCACCGGGTCAGTTCGCTCTAAACGTTGGTGAATTGATTGTTCCCCGGTGGCAATCCCGAATATTTTTTCGCTATCCGTCTGACCTAGACTGGCTTCAGTAGCCACGTATCCTGGGGCAACAGCGTTGACATTAATACTGGAGGGACCCAGAGCTCTAGCCAGGGCTTGAGTTAGTATGTAAACCGCTCCTTTGGTACAGGCATATGGCAAAAAGAGTTGAGCCGCGGGGACTCTGGCAACATTAGATGCAATATTGATAATCTTACCCTTTTTCTGCTTTACCATCAGCGGAGCTATGGCCTTGCAGACCAGCCATGTCCCTCTTACATTCACCACAAACATCTGGTCCCACTCCTTCACCGTCCAGGCATCCCAGGGCTGGGCATTGATTCCATACCATATAGCAGCATTATTGACGAGGATATCGACCCTGCCATACTGCTGCATGACCTTTTCTGCTATCTTTTGGGGAACATCTTCGTGCGAGATATCAGCCTCCATGAGTGCTACTTCCCCTCCTTTAGCCTTTACCTCGTTAACCGTGCCCTGAGCCCTTTCGAGACTAGTGGTAGTCAATAACAGTTTGGCTCCTTCCTCAGCAAACTTCAAGGCGAAGGCTTTCCCCATACCGCGACTGGCACCGGTTATAATAGCTACTTTGTCCTTTAATACCCCTGGCATATCTCCCTCCTTTTAGCTTTTCAGTAAGATGTTCTACAATCGAGCATATTCTATGGCGTGGGGCTGGAAAGCTCAAGCTTTACTTTGTGGGCTACCCACATAACCTTTGACATTCCCTTTTTCAAATTCATCCAGGATAATTTCAGTGGTCCACTTGGCAGTTTGCATAATGGTGCACCCGCGGGTCAATCCCCTGAACTCTTGATCCATCTCCTTATTTGTCAGGTCCCAGGCTTTCCCGAAAAATTTCCTCTGCACATCCTTGCAGAGTATAGACCTGTACTCCCGGTAATACTTATCCAGAATAGTATTGCGAACGGTGGCACAAGCCGCACCCAGGAGTTCGACATCCTGCCCCTCCCGCGGAATCCCCAGAGCCAGGCCAATCGCCAAAGCACTACTGGCAACAGCGGCGCAGGTACCATCCCCGCTCAAGCCAACACCCCCGGTCAGAACACATACCCCGGGAAAAAGTCTATCTTCCACATCCTTGGGGATAATTTCCAGGCCACCCCATCTCAGGGCATCAATTACTGCCAAAAATGTACACTGGCCGCAGCCCTTGTATCTTGCTTCATATCCTATGGCCAGTTCATTGGATTTCTGGA
>DATKVL010000019.1:0-11179 GCA_035530115.1 Dehalococcoidia bacterium
TCCCTGGGGTCAGTAATCTCGCCCCTTATGACTGAGGCGGCGGCAGTTGCCGGGCTAGCCAAGTATACCATAGCCTCGGGGTTGCCCATTCTTCCCTTAAAATTACGATTGGCGGTGGAAAGGCAAACCTCGCCATCTCCCAATACCCCCTGGTGGAGACCGAGGCAAGCGGCACAACCCGGCGGTAGAATAATTGCTCCAGCTTCAATTAAGCTCTGGATATAGCCTTTCTTTATAGCTCGAATGAGCACTTGCCTCGAAGCTGGCGCTATGAGCAATCTAGTACCGGGATGCCTCTTCTTGCCCTTAAGAATCTCAGCAGCCACAGCTAAATCTTCCAGACGTCCGTTAGTACAAGTGCCAATGAATGCCTGCTGGATTTTGACCCCTTTTACTTGAGTCACTGGACGGACGTTATTCACAGCGTGGGGAAGCGAGAGCATTGGCTCAAGCTGGTCGAGATTCACGGGTATGACCTGCTCGTAATTTGCCTCAGCATCGGGATATAGCGGCTTGTAATTGTCGCCCCGGCCATGCCCTATGAGGAAGTCCTGGGTGATTTCATCGCCGGGAAACAGGCCAACCTTGGCCCCGGCTTCCACAGCCATATTGGCTATGGTTAGACGCTGCGGCATAGTCATCTGAGCCAAGGCCTCGCCACCAAATTCCAAAGCCTTGTAATTAGCACCATCAGCGCCAATCTGGCCAATGAGATACAGAATTAAGTCCTTGGCATAAACTCCCCGAGGAAAGACGCCTTTAAGCTCAATGAGAAAACTTTCCGGCACCCGAAACCAGGTTTTACCCAGGGCTAAGGCTACGGCAACATCGCTGGAACCCATGCCAGTGGCAAAAGCTCCTAAAGCACCAGCAGTAACAGTATGAGAGTCTGAGCCGAGGATAACGTCTCCCGGGTTAGCAAATTGCTCCGCTATCAACTGATGGCATATGCCTTCGCCTACCTCATAGATGCGACAGCCTGTTTCCCCAGCGAAGCAGCGCAGAAGAATATGGTCATTAGAAAGCTGCTGAGCGGGACTGGGAGCAGCATGGTCCAGGAATATTATTGTTTGCTGCGGCTTAGCCAGAGCTTCAAAACCGCTTTCCTTAAACTGTCTTATGGTGAGGGGTCCAGTAGTATCCTGGACAAACGCCAAATCCACGTCAGCAATCACGACGTCCCCAGCCTTAGCCTCGCCATGCGATTTAAGGCTTAGAATCTTCTCGGCTAATGTCTTGCCCATTTAAGATTACGCGATTATTGCTATTAGGTTTTTACTGCTTATTGCCTTACTATTTTAATCGCCTCCTCTGCTATAATCAATAACATGCCTGATTACAAACCAAGCAAGCTAGGTTCCACCCAATGCGGCAGGAGCGTCTTTCACTGGGGCAAGCGAACTTATGTCATGGGCGTGATAAATGTTTCCCCGGATTCTTTCTCCGGCGATGGACTGGCAGATATTGAGGCAGCCGTAGCCAGGGCAGAACGATTAGCCTCCGAAGGAGCAGATATAATTGACATCGGCGGTGAATCCACCCGCCCCGGCTCAACTCCGATTTCAACCAACGAAGAATTACGGCGAGTGATTCCTGTTGTGGAAAAGCTGGCCCACGAGATATCGGTGCCCCTGAGTGTGGATACCTATAAACTGGAAGTAGCCCGTCAGGCTTTAAATGCCGGAGCTAACATGATAAACGACATCTGTGGACTGAAGAAGGAATCCAGGCTGGCCGAGTTAGCGGCTCAAAAAGGTGTGCCGATTGCTTTGATGAGCAATCAGCGTGGTTCTTCGTGCCACGATATTATGTCTGCGGTTATTTCCGATTTGAAAAGAGCCATAGAGCAAGCGTTAGACGCAGAAGTGCCCTGGGAGAATATCATCATCGACCCCGGCATAGGTTTCGGTAAGACACAGGAGCAAAATCTGGAGGTTCTGCACCGCCTGGAGGAACTTCAGGCGCTGGGCAGGCCTATCCTTCTGGGTAGCTCACGCAAGTCTTTTATAGGCTGGGTGCTCGATTTAACTCCTGAACAAAGGTTAAATGAAGTGGCATTTGTTCCGCCCGGCGACCAGCGGCTGGAAGGGACGGCGGCCACCATAGCCATCGGCATCGCCAAGGGCGCTGATATTGTTCGGGTGCACGACGTCAAGGAGATGGCACGCGTGTGCAAGATGAGCGATGCTCTTGTGAGAGGCGTGTAAGCGAATTGGCCATTGCCTATCTTTGTCTGGGCTCAAACCTGGGAAAGCGGGAAGAAAACCTCTGTCAGGCTTTAACATCGCTTTCTCTAAAAGTAAATCTTGAGGATGTCTCATCCATTTATGAAACTGAGCCAGTAGGCTACAAGGAGCAGCCGTTGTTCCTCAACCTGGTTTGCCGAATTACCACCAATTTGTCTCCTGAGGAGCTTCTCCATCTCGCTAAAGACATTGAAACCAGAATGGGCAGAGTTCCCAGCGGGCAAATAAATTCACCTCGCCCTATAGACATAGATATCCTTTTCTATGACAATAAGATTATGGAAACCCAGAACTTAACTATCCCGCACCCCCGCTTGAAAGACCGGGCTTTTGTGCTTATACCATTAGCTGAAATCGCCCCGGACTTGGTTCATCCCAAGCTGGGCAAGAGTATTGCCCAATTAGCTAACGATGTTAAAGGACAAAAAGGGGTGCGAAAATGGTATTATATGAGTGGTAATGAATAGGAGTAAGGTAAGAGAGGATAGTGATGAGAAGGCGGAGCACCGTTGTGGTAGTATTGAAAAGGATACCAAAACAGGAGGCTAGCAATGGGAACTAAGGGAAGAAAGAATGTTAAAAAGCCCAAGCAGAACAAGGAAAAGAAGACATAGGAAGGGATAGGGCAAATACTAAATACTCTAAACTCTAAATAATATCAAACGCCCAAAATCCAAAGGAACTAAACCGTTTAGAACTTGAATTTTAGATATTGTTTAGGGCGCGATATACACAGGAGACATTAATGTATCAACTTTTTGTGGAAGATCACTTTGATGCCGCCCATTACCTCCCGAACTATCATGGTAAGTGTGAAAAGCTACATGGCCACCGCTTTAAGGTAGTAGCCCGTTTAGAAGCAGCCAGGCTCGATGAGACTGGCTTGGCTTACGATTTCGCCCAGCTAAAGCAGCACCTGAGGGAAGTCCTGGCTCGATTCGACCACACCTGCCTGAATGATGTATCTCCCCTTGATAAGATTGGACCCTCCAGCGAGAATATTGCTGCCACTATATATGATGCGCTCCAGGCCCGTTTTCCCAGCTCTCCGGTAAAGTTGGTAAATGTAGAAGTTTGGGAATCGCCCACAACAGGCGTGGCGTATAGCCCTTGAGTTAAGTTTGCTGCTCCGGCGGTAACAAATTGGGAATCGTATCTATAATGGGGTAGGAATGGTTACAATTAGAGCAATAAAGGGAACCCGTGACTATTTCTTCCCCTTCTTCTTCCTCCACTTTAAGCTCCAAATCCCCTTTACATACGGGACAGGCTAAGATTTGCATCAGTTCTTTTTTCATTTCAGATCCCAAATTATATCATATTAGCAGCGAAATTAAGAGAGGAAAGTGCTATAATATTCGGCAGGAGAACAAAATGACAATCCAAATTAAAAAGACTTATAGGGGATTAAATCCTGGGATGCTCTGCGATGAGGTACAAGGCTTGTTGCAGAAACAAGGAATTATAGCTGTTGAGACTGAGTCGCAAACATATGGTCTTCCCAGCGGCGACACTCAATCGCGTACCACATTGGCATTAAAAACACAGGCCGCGCAAGAGAAAGACCAGAAAGAATGCGGCAGCGTACATATTCTGGGCTCACCACAGGACGAAACAAAAATGCTCCTTGACGTAGATGAGACTCTTTTCCCCCAAGAAAAACTCTCCGCTTTTCAAGGAGACCTCGATTTTATCCTCGGCTCATACGAAACTAAGTGGTAAACGAGCAGCTTTCAGACCAGAACAAGCTTGCCGAGGAAACCAAGCAAGCACGACGAGAAAGGCAGCGAGCAAAGGAAAAGTCCAAGATACCCCAGCATGGCAAGAGCCTGGCAAGGGTATATAAGGACGCTGTATCTAAGAGAGCCAAGACCACTAAAGCCCCCAAGCAGTCAAGCTAAAGGCTGGTGGTTGTTATGATAAAGAAATTCCTTCTCAGAGGTCCAATCATAGTCCTGATTTGCCTGGCAATTGGCTTCGCCATAGTTTACGGCGGCGGATGGCTGCTCCAGCAATTGGGGTGCTCAGGGCCCTGACTACTGGTTCTGCCTGGGTTTGAAATGGCCAAAACGCCATTCATTTTAGCTAATACCCCACAAAATCTTCGATTTTGTGGGGGCCCCGGAAATGCCAATGAATAAATCTGGGGCCCTGAAAAACAAAGTTTTTGAGGTACCTAGTTAGTCCGGCGTTTTGAGCAGATTGCAGAGCACTGTTCACATTCATTGTCGCACGGCTCAGCATGAATGATTACACTGGCCTCACGGAGTACGCTTTGTATTTCGACCTCAATCCGGTCGCATATTTGATGAGCCTGCTCCAAACTAATGTCCCTGGTCATTACCAAATGAAGGTCTATATAGCTCTGGCTTCCAGCCCGACGTGTCCGTAGTGCATGGAAGCCGGACACCTCGCGGCTGTGTTTCCTTAAACAATCTTCGATAACTGCCTGTTGTGAAGGAGGTAGCTTTTCATCAAGCAGTCCAGATATCGGCTTACGGATAGTATCAATAGCTACCTTCAGGATGTAAATAGCAACTCCGATAGCAATCACAGAGTCAATAATATTGAGCCCGGTGAATCGCACTATTGCCAGTCCCACCAACACGGCTGAGGCGGAGTAGACATCAGTGGCAATATTGCGGGCATTAGCCTCCAAGGCTACAGAGCCAGTGGTCCGGGATACACTTAGTAGATGCCGAGATAGGAAGATACTGACCACTATGGAAACCGCCATCACAGCTATTCCAGCCTCGGCTAGTTCAATGCTGGAGCCCTTTATTATCCGCCCTATTGCCGAATAGATTATCAGTCCGCCAGCGATAAAGATGAGAATTCCCTGCACAGCACCAGCAATGTCCTCTACCTTACCATGACCATACTGATGTTCGGCATCAGCTGGCTTAGCCGCAACACGAATAGCAGAGAAGGTAATTATTCCGGCAAACAAATCCAATAAACTGTCGGCTGCCTGGGCCAGTATGCTGATACTGCCGGTCAGCCAGCTAACGACCACCTTCAATATTATTAAACCGACGACTACACCAATCAGTAGCTTGGTAGCCCCGGCCTTGGTTGAAAACATTTTTTCAGTCTCCTGCACCGCTTGATACAAAACTACAGAGAACCAGAAGTTTACAGCGATATTTCGGCTAAAGCAACTGTTGTCTCGTATTTTGCGACTTTGTTCCCATGTAATTCAATAGGGCTGTTAAGCGAAAAACAATTGCTTGAAGAGTGCCGACCAGGGCTAGAACAATTCCCAGTAAATAAGTTAAACTGGCTGATTATGGATGACCCAGTGGGCAATAGTACCAGCAAAGGAGTGGTGCTTCTTGTCGCCACGATGGCGTCGTTTATTTTTCCTTTTATGGCCTCCGCTGTGAATATTGCCCTCCCTTCACTTGGGAAAGAACTTTCATTGGACGCAGTCACATTAGGCTGGATTGCTACCGCTTACCTCCTGTCCTCGGCAGCCCTTCTTGTCCCCTTCGGCAGAATAGCAGACATATATGGCAGGAAGAAGATTTTTACCTGCGGCATAGGTATCTTCACATTCTCATCCCTTTTTTCGGGACTGGCAAACTCCGCCACCATGCTTATTTCCTGCCGGGTTTTGCAGGGAATCGGCGGTGCCATGCTTGCCGGGACCGCAGTAGCATTGCTTACTACGGTATTTCCCGCCAACGAGAGGGGGAAAGTCCTGGGGATAAATGTCGCGGCAACATATATCGGCCTTTCCCTAGGGCCGGTTTTGGGTGGGATTCTAACGCAACATTTTGGCTGGAGGAGCATCTTTTTCCTAAGTGCATTCCTGGGATTGTTGGTTATCGGTGTCGTTTTATGGAAGCTAAAAGGTGAGTGGACCGGGGCAAAAGGACAGAGATTTGATTTTGCCGGCTCCGTAATCTATAGCCTTGGGCTGGTAGCGCTGGTATACGGCTTTACTCTCCTGCCAGCGGTGTCAGGAGTGGGGTTGATTGTGGGAGGCATCATGGGACTTTCAGCATTCACCAGATGGGAGATGAGAACAAGAAGTCCGGTCCTGGACATAAACCTCTTCAAAAACAGCAGGACCTTTACCTTTTCCAACCTGGCAGCGTTGATTAACTACAGTGCCACATTTGCCGTGACTTTCCTCATAAGCTTTTATTTGCAGTATGTGAAGGAATTCAACCCTCAAAATGCCGGCTTGATTCTGGTCGCCATGCCCGCTGTGCAGGCTATTTTTTCACCGCTTGCCGGCAGGCTCTCGGACAGGATTGAACCAAGGCTAATTGCCTCAGTAGGAATGGCATTGACCACCGTGGGACTTGTCATCTTCATCTTTCTAAATGAAGAAACCTCATTGAAGCTCATTATCGGCAATTTAATTCTGATTGGTTTTGGCTTTGCTCTCTTCGTGTCTCCTAATACCAACGCGATTATGAGTTCTGCACCAAAGACGGCTTACGGGGTAGCCTCGGCAACGCTGGCAACAATGCGGCAGGTTGGCATGGTGCTAAGCATGGGAGTCGCCATGTTGATGTTTACACTATACATCGGGAGAGTTCAAATTACACCCGAATATTATCCGCTTTTTCAGCAAAGCATGAAGACGTCGTTCATCATTTTCGCCGTTCTCTGCTTCGGCGGCATATTTGCCTCGCTCGCCAGAGGGAAGGTACGGTAGTCTCTTATGTCATTGCGAGCCGTCTTTCTCATGTCATTGCGAGCCGAAGGCGTGGCAATCTCGTCTAAAATGCCATCCTGAGTATAGCGAAGGATCTCACCCCCTGAGATTGCTTCGGCCCCCTTGGGGCCTCGCAATAACAAGAAGTGAGCCTTCGTTTCAGGGAAGGTGGGTTATCTCGGAGTGTGGTTTTTTGTGTAGCTCAAACTCTATTCCGGCTTCCTGGAATAGGTCTGTGAATGAGTCATCGGCGTAGCTGCCAAAGGTTACAAAGCGCTTTATTTTGGCATTGACCAGCATCTTGGCACAAAGTACGCATGGTGAATGGGTAACATAAATCGTGGCGCCCTCAAGGCTTACCCCATGGAGTGATGCCTGTATGATGACATTCTGCTCGGCATGAATACCCCGGCATATTTCTTGCCTGGTTCCAGATTCTATGCCCAGTTCATCCCTGAGGCAGCCGAGTTCAAGACAATCTTTAAGTCCGGCGGCAGCCCCATTGTATCCGGTGGCTAATATATGCTTGTCCTTCACCGCCACAGCGCCTACATGGTGGCGCCGGCAAGTGGAGCGTTCTGCCACCACGGAAGCTATCTTGAGAAAATATTCATCGATATCCGGCCTGGTTTCCTTTTTCATTTCAAAGCGGATAAAACCCGCTCCGTCTCCTTTTCCAGCTCCTCCAGGGAAGCCTGATTTACTATAGTAAAGTCGGCCATTGCAATTGGCCCGCCCTTGTTACTATTCTCTATCTCGGACTTATCTCGATTGGCTGCTTCCTCAAGCGTTAAGGGCCGTTTTGCTCTATGAGCAAGCCTTCCATGCCTGATTGCTGCCGATGCCCAGACGGCAACCGTGGTGAATTGCCCGTCATAGTATTCTTTCAATAAAATATACTCTTCCCAGGAGTAAAGCCCGTCTACCACAACATTCGATGATTTCAATGAGCTATCAATTCTGGGCAAGTTCAATTTGGCGTAAGCAGCCATCCCATGCTTTTTTCTCAGTTGTTCTCTAATACAGCGCTCATTTCCCTCATTCGACTCCAGTCCTCTGTTCTTGAGCTCCTCGTCCGTAATATCCCCAAATCGTACTGTCTTAAAGCCCTGTTCTTCAAATACCCTGGCTACCTCTGACTTGCCCGCACCTGCCATTCCAACTATTGCTACCACTTTCACGGTCTACTCGTAATCAACAAATGAATTGCGACAGTACCTAATATTAACAAGATTTACGCAACTATCATAGAGAAAATCTCAGCCCCTAGCAAAAAGTTGAGCACCCTCACCTTAATCCTCTCCCGTCATGGGAGAGAAGAAATTTGGCTTGCCATGGCCAGGAAGAAAACCTTGTCACTAATAATGGGAAATAGCGTAGTGCCTTGCCTGGCAGTTCAGCACGGATTATACTAAGTGCCCATAAATTGGGTTACATCGGCCTAATCTGCTGGTGAATAAATGTTTGGCGTCCTTTCCAGAGAAGATATCCTGAAGATGCTGGGGGCAAGTCCTCCCCTGGTGGAGAACTTATGTGATGCCCAGCAGCAGGTTCAACCCAATGGCATAGATTTGACCCTCAAAGAAGTAGCTTTGCTTTCCTCGCCGGGCAGCCTGGGCCCCGGCAATGAAAGCAGAGCCCTTTCCAGTACTTCCCCGCTCGTTTTCGACGGTCTGGACCGTGTAGACCTGTTGCCCGGTTGTTACCTGGTCACATACAACGAAGTGGTTAATCTTCCCAAGAACATAATGGCTCTGGCAATGCCCCGGTCAAGTCTTCTGCGCTGCGGAGCCAGCATTCATAATGCGGTTTGGGATGCTGGCTATTCTGGCAGGTCGCAGTCTCTCATGGTGGTCTACAATCCACAGGGATTTCGGCTATACAGGAACGCCCGAATTGTTCAGATGGTCTTCTTCTTTTTGAGCCGCGAGGTAGCCCAAGGCTATCAGGGTATGTTTCAAGGCGAGAATATCTGAGAGGATTTCCAGTTGGGCTTAATTATGTTTGCCTGCTGGCTTTCTTACTTGCTCCAACCCGCGGATATCACTAGTTAGGGGGATACACGTACTTTCTCGGCGACCTTGCGGAAATGGAATCCCTGAACAGCAAGCGTCATGGATAAAGGGAAATTTTTTGGTTTTTTCAGCAAGGTCCAGACAACAAACTTCCAATAATGTATTCTCCCTTTCTCCTTGATCCCCAAAACCCATGTGGCCCTTATCAATGCTATGAGATGGGGAAGAGAAATCTTAAATTTTACTTTATTATTGCCAGGCCTATACTCCCTTAGAAAGGTTTTAATACGCTCATAGTATTGCTTGGGGGCATAGACTGTATCTACAACCTGCTTATAGCCCCTGGTAAGCGTTTCGCGACCCATTTTGGGGATGAAATTGGTTGAACCATCTGTGTTATCACCAGAGCCCTTTGGCAGTATGCGGTTCTCCTTTTTTAAACGTTTATATAATCTTGTCCCTGGAGGAGCCATCAGTACACCAACCATAGCCATAACGATTCCACTCTTTTGGATGAAATCGATTTGGCTTTTGAAGATGGAAAGTGGGTCACTATCAAACCCAACAATAAATCCTCCCTGCACCTGCAAGCCGTGGTTCTGTATCTTCTTAACCGCGGCCAACAAATCCCGACCCTTATTTGGCAACTTATTACATTCGACTAAACTTTCTTCATTGGGGCTTTCGATGCCCACAAATAGCATGTCAAATCCCGCCTCAGTCATTAAACGCATTAGCTCTTCATCATCGGCAAGATTTATAGATGCTTCCGTATAAAATGAAAAGGGACGTTTCTTCTCTTTCATCCATTCAATTATTGCCGGCAGAATTTCTGACTTTAGCTTCCGCTTGTTGCCAATGAAATTATCATCAACAAAGAATACGCTAGTTCGCCACCCCATATCGTATAATGCGTCCAGTTCGGCTATTACCTGACTTTTGTCCTTGGTTCGTGGTCTATGCCCGTTCAGTATGATGATATCGCAGAATTCACAATTAAAAGGGCAGCCTCGAGAATACTGGATACTCATTGATTGGTATTTTTTCCTGTTGATAAGTGACCACAAAGGCACAGGAGTTTCCCTTATATCCGGCCGTTCTTCAGACGTGTAGATATGTTTGGCACATCCCTTCTCTAAATTTTCTAAAAAGAGCGGCATTATATTTTCAGCCTCGTTAAATACGAGATGGTCTATCTCATCAAACCCAAAATCTTCATACCCACGGCTAAAAAAGGGACCACCGGCAACAATCTTGGTCCCGAACTTTTTGCACCTTTCGATGACCTCCCTCGCCGAATTTTGCTGCGCCACCATAGCGCTGAGAAACAAATAATCAGCCCACTTAATGTCTTCATCTGTCAGGGTTGTGGTATTGATATCCACAAGCTTTTTCTCCCATTCCTCAGGAAGCATTGCAGCTACAGTTAATAAGCCCAGAGGGGGAAAAGTTGCCTTTTTAAAAATAAATTTTAAAGCATGCTTAAAACTCCAGAAGGTGTCCGGATACTGGGGATAAACTAAGAGTATTTTCAACTTACGCTCCTTTGTACGCTCTTTTCAACATATTGTGAACGATAATACCATAACTCAAAATATTTTAATAGTGACATATGTAAGTTAGGCGGCAAAAAAAAGACAGGACGACTGTGAAAGTCATCCTGCCTGCTTAGTCTCTTGGCGGCGGGGGTTGGATTTGAACCAACGACCTCCGGGTTATGAGCCCGACGAGCTACCACTGCAGATACATAATAGAGACCCTGGCAGATAAAGGCATCAGGTCAATCTGCATCACGCCTTCTTTGGCCGGCGTATCTTAGCTTGAGTAGCATTGACTTCATCCTGAGTCATAAGGCCGTCCCGGAAAGCCATATCCAACAGAACTCCTGTGACAAAAGTGTCGAAATAGTGGTGGAGGATATTACACCTCGCATTAAGCCGGGATAAATTATTCCCCGGAAGCTAGTCTGAAAATTTCTTTTCCACCTCAGCTGGTGGAATGCCGTTTTCATCCCAGCCGCGCTTCTGATAGTACAGTGAAAGAAGCTTCTGGAAATCTTCCCGTCCAATCACCTTGCCCGCGTTTGGACCCGTAAGAGGAGGATGAGCCCAAACCTTGTAGGGAAGCGTGTCATCTTTGCGGCTCACACCGAGGCGGGCGTTTATCAGTCTTGTTAGGTCGTATATGTCATTCGAGAGTCCTAGAAGCTCCTCAAGGGACGTTTCGTTTCCAGTTACATATTTGTA
>DATKVL010000020.1:0-1103 GCA_035530115.1 Dehalococcoidia bacterium
CTAGCCAGTGATATCCAGGTGCTAAAACAAAAGGCGGATGAGGACGGAAAAGTTACGGTGGTTATAAAACTACAAGGCTCATCGCTTGCCGGTGTTGAGGAGGAGAGGGTAGTCGAGGAACTCAAGGAGCAGGCAGCCCAAAGCCAGAAGAAGGTGCTGGAATTTTTGAACACGAAGGGTGCAACTGTTCTAGATACTTTCTGGCTCACCAACGCTATATTGGCTGAGGTGCCGGTAGACCTCCTTGATGAGTTTGGTACCTTGACGAAAGTGGAAAGGCTTTTTGAGAACTTCACGATAACCATCCCTGAGCCGCTGGAGGAGGAAAGTCTCCCTGGGGTTCTTTCGGTAGACAATACCTGGGGGCTGGAGAAGATAGGTGCTCCTGAGGTGTGGGACATGGGTATCACCGGCTCCGGGGTGCGAGTGGCGGTCCTGGACACAGGGGTTGATATAACCCACCCAGACCTCGCAGGAAAGATGTGGACCGATGATCCGGATGATCCAACCTATCCAGGAGGGTGGATTGAGTTCAGCGGGGATGGTAGCATCGTACTAGGTTCAGAGCCCTATGATAGCGCTTATCATGGGACGCACGTGTCGGGGACAGTTCTCGGTGGTGATGCTAGTGGCATAGCTATCGGTGTCGCCCCTGATGCTATCCTGATGCACGGGCTCGTCATCCCTGGGGGCAGTGGGACATTGGCCCAGATCATCGCCGGCATGGAGTGGGCGATAGACCCCTTTGACCAGTATGGCACCTCGGCAGGGGAGCCAGCCGACGTTGTTAGCATGTCCCTGGGTGCCTACGGCTATCATGATGCAATGATAGAGCCGGTCCGGAACATGAAGGCTGCCGGTATAGTGCTCATCGCAGCCATAGGCAACTATGGAGAGGGAACTTCAGATGGCCCGGGCAACGTCTACGAGGCTTTCGGAATTGGTGCCACGTATTACGAAGACCTGGTTGCCGATTCCAGTGGTGGGGAGGTAATAGATTGGCCCGCATCTCACAACGAGTCCTACATCAAGCCCGATTTCAGCGCCCCAGGAGTGCTTGTTTATTCATCGGTTCCTGGAGGGTATAAGTATGCCTCAGGAAC
>DATKVL010000021.1:0-11178 GCA_035530115.1 Dehalococcoidia bacterium
TCAGTTGCAGTCTGCACCAGTTATATCCGAAGACCAGCGTGCGCACGAAATGGCAGATACAGGCTCCATGATCGCAGGTGCGGGCGTCATCAAAGATGTGGGCGGGCAGTGGCTAACCAAGGGCGTAGAAGAAGCTCTGGGGAGACTAAAGAAGCCTGTGCATGTTACTTCGAAAGACTTACAGGCTGAAATAGATAGTTATAAACCTGGATCACCTTCTGCAGAAAGAGCAAAAGCAGAAATGGAACAAATGAAACCCCGTGAAGCTCTCAACTCATGGATCGACGGAGCATTGCGCAAATACGTCTTAAACCGCATGGCTACACCCGAAGACGAGATACGGAAGCTCGCGGAGGATGGTGTTCTGCACGTGGATCCGGAGCAACTTACTTCAATGACTAAGAGTGGTTTGAAGATGCATAGGAAAGATACACCCTTTCCATCGAAAGGTCTGGGTGAATCTGAACATGCTAAAAAATGGGAAAACGCCGCCGATACTTTTGTTCGGAAGAGTACAGCCGGTGATATAGAATCAGGGTCATTTGCCCAAGGTGCGCCGTATGTTGAGTCCTGGATATCAAAACTTGCTAATGATAAACCGGAAACCCCTGTATACACCGCGTTAGACAGGTCGCGTCCAGCAGAAGTAGGCTTCGACCACATCGTCGACGTTCTGGGAGAAAAGCTCGCAACAGGAGAGCTCAGACCAGAACAGTTGTCCAAGGTGTCTGTGGCGGAGGCTGTGCGCATGGCACACAAATACAATCTCGACGCAGCGGAGCGCATGTCCAAGGCCCGCCTTGCTTCACAAGAGGGCATGACTGTCCACAAGGAGTATCCGGAAGGATACAAGTGGGTCCAACTGGACAAGCCCGGACAGTTTGCAGCGGAGTCTGATGTCATGGGTCATAGCGTCAGGGGGTATGAGCCGCCTAAATATCAAAACGAAAGAGCAGAAATTAAACATAACGATTGGATCCCCGCGTCCGGAGATTCTGGAGATTCTGGTTACGGACACGGTGGCTGGGAAGCCATCAAGTCGGGCAAGGCCAAGGTGTATTCGTTGCGGGATCCGAAGGGTGAGTCGCATGTAACAGTAGAAGTTCATAAACCAGAATTCGATTATGGTTTGAATGAAGTTAAATTAGAGAACGCAGTCGGAACAGAAAAGAAAAATGAGATTTATGATGCTTTCTTGAAACAAAAAAGCCAAAAAGGTGGGACTAACGATTTAGAAAGGTTCGTAAAAGATCTAGGTATTGAAACAGACCAACAGATCTCTCAGATCAAAGGAAAGCAGAACCAAAGACCCGAGGACAAGTATCTGCCTTATGTACAAGACTTTGTGCGATCTAGTAAATGGAGCAACGTGGGTGATGTTAAAAACACGGGTCTTTTGCAGGTTGCACCTAGCAAGTATATATCAAATGCTGAAGTCGAAGCTCTGGGTGTAAAGCACTTTGGCATAAATGGACCCGACTTAACAGAGAATGCGGCGCAGTATTACACACGTATATCTCGTATGCACCCTAGTATTCGTTCTAAAGCTGATGAAGCATTTATCAAAGACGTAGAGCAGACTGCAGACAAGCCGAAGGCAGCACTTGCAGCCGGCGCCGCAGCGCTAGGGGCAGCAGGCGCACCCAAGAAGCCTGCTGCTTCCGACCAAGGTTATCCTAGCCCAGGTATTATACCGAGTGCAGTTGCCTCCACTGGAAGCTTCATGCGCAATGCCAAGGACACAGTGAAAGACTGGCTTGCTCATCCTGCCGACAGTGCAAACGAACTCCACGATCAAATTACAAACCAGGCCAAGACTGGAAGCATGGATATGACTGCAGGATCCGCAACAACTTCGGGCGGTCAGTTGCAGTCTGCACCAGTTATATCCGAAGACCAGCGTGCGCACGAAATGGCAGATACAGGCTCCATGATCGCAGGTGCGGGCGTCATCAAAGATGTGGGCGGGCAGTGGCTAACCAAGGGCGTGGAAGAAGCGCTGGGCAAGTTGAAGAAGACTGTACATGCAGATCCGGGCTCGATTAGTGCGACGGCAGGGGATAAAAGTGGTTCAGCTCTTAATTCCTGGATCGACGGCGCTCTGCGCAAGTATGTGCTGAACCGCATGGCTACACCCGACGACGAGATAAGGCAGCTGGCGGAGGGCGGGGTGCTGCACGTGGATCCGGAACAACTAGCAACCATGGCCCCATACCAATTAACGTACAGAAGAGCAAAGACCAAATTTGCAATGGGCGGGATGGGTGTATCGGAACACGCCAGAAAATGGGAAGCGGCTGCTGATCGAGCTGTTGTGCCGTCTAAAGCCGAAACTTGGCAAAAAAGCATAGGCGATGCTGCTGCTCCTGAAGGCGCGGAATGGTTGAAAAAAGTTTCCCCGGACACCCCTATCCACGCTCCAAACGAGGCATTTCAGGCTAGGGATTTGGGTTTCGACCACCTCGTCGACGTTCTGGGAGAAAAGCTCGCAACAGGAGAGCTCGGACCAGAACAGTTGTCCAAGGTGTCTGTGGCGGATGCTGTGCGCATGGCACACAAATACAATCTCGACGCAGCCGAGCGCATGTCCAAGGCCCGCCTTGCTTCACAAGAGGGTGTGACTGTCCACAAGGAGTATCCGGAAGGATACAAGTGGGTCCAACTGGACAAGCCCGGACAGTTTGCAGCGGAGTCTGATGTCATGGGTCACAGCGTGAGGGGCTACGAACCACCAAGAACATCACATAAAGAATTAAATGATGAAGA
Source organism: Dehalococcoidia bacterium (assembly GCA_035530115.1). Lineage (GTDB taxonomy): Bacteria > Chloroflexota > Dehalococcoidia > GIF9 > AB-539-J10 > RBG-13-51-36. Next base: position 2,767 of record DATKVL010000021.1, read on the forward strand.
TTTAGGTGAAATTACGTTGGACATTCTCGGACCATATGGTGATTTAGCTTACAAACAGTTGGGGGAGGATGCTTCTAATCTAGATGTTCTTAAGTGGACGGCAATAAATCATCCCCAGGAGGCCCGAAAGAAAGAAGCTGCAAAACTTGTTAAAGAACTTGAGTCTGGACGGCATCCCGACTGGATCCCTGCTTCCGGAGATTCTGGGGCTAAAGATTATGGGCATGGAGGCTGGGAAGCTATCAAATCGGGCAAGGCCAAGGTGTACAGCCTGCGGGATTCGAAGGGTGAGAGCCACGTGACTGTAGAGGTCGGCAAGATGAATCCGTACCCGCTTAGTGGAGAGCGTATAAAGAACATGCTCGGTCCCGAGAGTGATAAGATCTGGAAAGAATATGTGGATTCGGATAGTTCAAGTTTGGACAAATTTTTACAGGAGAAATATCATAAGATATGGAAAAGTCTAAATGAGGGTGAGCAAATCTCTCAGATCAAAGGCAAGTTGAATAAGAAGCCGGAAGACAAGTATCTGCCTTATGTACAAGACTTCGTGCGATCTAGTAAATGGGGCGACGTGGGTGATGTTAAAAACACGGGTCTTTTGCAGGTTACACCTAGCAAGTATATATCAGATGCAGAAGTCGAGCAGCTTGTTAAGAAGCATTACAAACAAGGTCCGAATTCTTATGGACCAGAACCAGAAGAGAGTGCTGCAGAATTTTATACTCGAATCTCTCGGATGCACCCGAACCACCGATCTAAAACTGACGAAGCATTTATCAAAGACGTAGATCAGACTGCAGACAAGCCGAGGGCAGCACTTGCAGCCGGCGCCGCAGCGCTAGGGGCAGCAGGCGCAGCCGAAGCCTCACCCAACGAAAAACATCCCGTAACGCCAGAGCTGGTAGATGCAATGATTCAACATGAAAGTTCGGGTCATCCACATGCTCGGAGTAAAAAAGGCGCTGTGGGCCTAATGCAATTGATGCCGCGAACTGCTAAAATGCTCGGAGTAACTGACCGTACGGATCCAGTACAAAACCGAAAAGCAGGAACCAAGTACATGCAGCAATTGTTGAATGAATACCGTGGTGACTATGAAAAAGCGCTCGTTGCTTACAATTGGGGTCCGCACAATGTAAACAAGGCTGGGAATAACTGGAAGTCCAAGGCTCCCCGAAGCGCCCGCCTGTATGCACGAAAGATCATGCAAGATGCCGGTCTATCTGAACAACTGGCATCAAATTAGGAGACGAAATGTCGTTTACCATACAACCTAATACAGCGCCAGCAGATACCAAACCACAAGAACCTTTGGTTCCCGGCGTGCAACCTGCGTCTTCGTCTGGGTTTACAATCACACCGGATCCAGGTGCAGTGCATGACTCGTCTGAATACGCTCCCCCCGTTGCGGAGAAGCCGACTACTTTAGGTCAGAAGTTCCAAGGCGCACGGGAAGTTCTTGCCCAACAGGGTTCCGGGCTTGTTGCTGGTGCTGCAGGTATTGCAGGAGAAGGCGCAGTTGCCCTAGCGCATGAAATTCCTGACACAGTAACCAAGATCCTTCCCTTACCAATACGGATGGCTGTAGAATCTGTCAAAGGATTGAATGCTCCCGATGTAAAGACTGCTATCCAGAAACGCATGACATACCAACCCAAGACTCAAGCGGGTAAAGATTACGCTGCATATATCAATAACCCCGAGTCATTGCTTAACCCATTGACGTATGTTAAGAAACTGGGTGAGTTGGGTGATTACTTGAAGAGCTTATCTGATAACCCAGATACACAAGCGGAAATTGATGTTCTGTATAACGCGGCCTTGGCACGATTGCCGGAAGTCGTGGGCAAACCGGGTCTAGCTGAAATTGGCGGAATCAAAGTGCCAGTTCTTAAAGATAGTATCGCAGCGCGAGGAACAAAATATCTTATGCGAGGAAGTGAGGATGCCCGTAGTAAAATGACCCAGAATATATCAGCCTTCAAAAGAGCAGGTGTAACTGAACCCACATTGGGACAAGTGTCAGAAGGCGGCATTACCAAGAGTTCGGGTGGTGGTGAAAAAGCAGTTGCCCAACAAGCTCCCCAAGTAGAGCACAGAGCAGACCTTTTAGCGGGACGCCTTACTACTGCACGCACGCCAGAAGAAGCCGGTACTGCAATCCAGAATGCAATTGAAGGCACGCCTGATTCTGAGATGCTCACGCCCCATAAAAAGACAGTTGAGTCACCCCTCGGTACTCGTACAGGCGGATGGATGCGAGACGTGAATGACAGGGAAGGCGCATTGCACAAAAAATGGCAGGGAATAGTTGGAGAGCAAAGTCCTGTATTCTTGAAATCTACTCTTAACAAGTTGAAAGAACTGACAACTCCTGTGCCCGGCGCTGTGTCCACAACTTCTGGTTTCATGAGCAAGCGCTTACTGGACATACGTTCACGCATGATGGATGATGTAGGTAAAGCCAAGTCCATGCCGTTGGATGCAGTCGAAAAGATACGTCATGATATTGGTGAACTTACCGATCCGCGCTTAGACGCTCCACTTTCGTCCAGTCAAGCCAATGCGTTGTATGGATCCATGAAGCAAGACATTGGAGATATGGTAGCACGCAAAGGAGACAAGGCCAAGAATGCGTACAACCAGGCATTCGAGTACTCGCGCAACAAGAATGAAATCGTCGACAAAATCATGGAACCCTTGCGCAAGTCAAAGACGCCCGAAGAAGCGTTTAAACTGGCTATTTCGGGCACCCCAGAGGGCGCAAGCAAGCTTCGCACGCTGTTCAATGGTGACGGCAAGCCAGGAGGCGTGAAAGGTCTGAACCCAGCCGAACAAGATGTAGTTAAAGGTGTAGCACTGCGCAGATTGAGCGACTCGGATACAGGCGAGTTCAATCCAGTAGCTTTTAAAACCAATTGGCTCAAGATGTCGGATGATGCTAAAGACGTTCTGTTTGGCAAGAAAGGAACCTCAAACTTGCGGAACAATCTTGAGACGCTTCACCAGGTCATGATGAAGACACAAAGCACCAAGACTACACTCTATGAGATGCGGAACTATGCCGTTGAACATGACATGGCGGGGGGTATTGCTGGCGTAACGGCCTTGGCAGGACACCATGGAACTGCGAGCGTACTGCTTGGCTTCTTGTCTGGAGGCTTCGTAATGGGGCGCTTGATACAGCGACCTTGGTTTATTAAATGGCTGGCATCAGCTTCCAAAAAACAACCTGCAAATATCGCCCCCATGCTAGCTGTGTTGCAGCGCCAAGCAGCGCAACAGTCACAAGATGACCAAGACGCAACCAGTGATTATATAAATAGTATCAAAAACTTTGACCCGAGAGGTGGACAGCCGTGAAAATTCTTGTGATAGACATTGATGGTGACGGTTTGTCATTTTGCTATCGCTGTGCAATGGCGGGCCATGAAGTTCGCTGGTTTGTTAGACCTAATAAAGCAATCGATTCAACTGTTGGAAGAGGTTTTAGAGGTATAACAAAAATAGAGAACTGGGTATCGAGCATCATGTGGGCAGATCTTGTGTTGCCCACAGGAAACGCCGAATATATGGAACGCCTGCAATTCTTCAAGAAAAGAGGGGCCAAAGTCTTTGGTCCTAGTGTTGCTTCTGCTAACCTTGAAATATCACGAGAAGATGGTATGAAGATCATGGAAAAAGCAGGCTTTACGATCGCGCCTTACAAGACATTTACGGATATGCACGAAGCCGAAGCCCATGTAAAGAAAACAGCAGAGCGCTTTGTCTTCAAAACCATGGGTGACAACGAAGACAAATCTTTGACATACGTTTCCAAAAGCGCTGCTGATATGCTCGAATGGATGAGACGCATGCGCGAAGCTGGGCGGGAACCCAAGGGCAAGGTAATGTTACAGACATTCATCGACGGTATCGAAATGGGCGTGTCTCGCTGGATGGGCAGGGACGGTTGGATAGGACAACCTAATGAGAGTTTTGAATATAAGAAGCACATGTCTGGCAACCACGGTCCCAATACTGGGGAGATGGGCACTGTTGCAGCTTTTGTGCCGAAATCTAAATTGTTTGATGAAACACTTTCAAAACTTGAACAAGACTTATTGAACCTGGGTCATATGGGTGATACAGCAATCGGATTCATGATCGAAAAAACTACGGGCACACCATACCCCACCGAATTTACGATAAGGCTGGGGTGGCCTATATTTAATATGATGCTTGCAGCAATCAAGGATGATCCTGCACAATGGATGGTAGACGCCCAAAATGGAAAAGATTCAAGTAGCTTTTCTGAGGACATTGGGTGTATATTGCTTGCGACCCACGGGGATTTTCCACATACTGAAACGATAAAGAAAGAGCATGTAGGAGTACCGGTATATGGAATTACCAAAGGCAGTAAAAAATATCTTCATCCACATGATGTGAGAATTGATGTGATGAGTGATATGGACGGGGATAAATTAGTACAGCGCCCTATCTGGAATACAGCGGGTGACCACGCCCTAGATATTACAGGGTTCAGCGACAAGTCTGTACGACAAGCTTTGGATCGTGCGTATAGCACTGCAGATAAACTACATCTATCAAACATGCAATTGAGGGATGATGTAGGAGAAGATTTACAAGAGAAACTGCCCGCGCTGCACAAGTTTGGTTATGCCGAGCATTTCAATTATAAAGGAGACCGATAATGGCTGGATTTTTGTTACCACTATTTGGTGCTGGCTGGCAGGCATTCGATAATCAAGGTTTGCCTCTTGCCGGCGGGTTGTTGCATACCTATCAAGCTGGCACAGTCAATACTCCCCTTGCCACGTACACAGACAGCGGGCTTGGCACGCCGAACCCGAATCCGATTGTCTTGGATTCTACAGGTCGACCTCCAAATGAGATCTGGATTGCCGACAATCCTCTTAAGCTTGTTCTAACAGATAAAAATGGAGGAGCTATATCTAACGGAACCTGGGACAATGTACCAGGTCTGAACAACGTCGCTGTCACTGTAACTGAGTGGGTTCCAAGTATGCTGACTCCGACGTATATCAGTACGACCCAATTCTCAGTTCCTGGTAACCAGACTTCCATATTTCCTGTAAACAGGCGCCTACAATACTTCTTGGCAGGTGTAGCGTACTATGGCTATGTAAGCGTTGCTTCATATGACGGGTTCAGTACGACGACAATAACGATCGTGCCTGACGCTACGAACCTGGACAACACGCTAAACGCTGTCTCATACGGCTTCTTGAACTCAGTCAACCCTAGCGTGCCAGAACAATTGTTAACAGCCGTAGCAAGCCAGACCCATGTAGCAGGCGCAAAAGCTACTTTGGCTAGTCTTGATGAATTCCCCCTGGCAGACAGTGCTTCTAGTTTTGTAATCAAGAAAGTTACCTGGGCGCAGATCCTTGCCAATATCTGGACAGGGTTTGGCGCATTGATTGCAGGAGGTACAGCCAAGACCACGCCAACAGGCGCAGACACGCTGCCCATAAGTGATAGTGCTGCGAGCGGAGCTTCTACGTCTCTGTCTTTTACGAATTTACTGACATATTTGACAAGTGCGTTGACTCCAACTAATGCCATTAACGCTACGAACGCTACGAACGCTACGAACGCAGTAAACCTTACCGGCTCTGGAACGGTATCGAATACTACTACTGGCGGGGCTGGACTTTATCCTAACAATGCTATCAATGCTAACACTGCTGCTACCGTTACAACAACAGTAGCATCTGGAGCTGTAGGCACAACTCAGGCAATTGGTACAAATAACACCACTATGGCAACCTGCGCTTATGCGGATACGCATGTACCAAAAGACGCAAATGCGATTTATCCAGTTGGTATGATAGCAACGATGAGGCTAAAAGGTAACGTTGCCTATGCTCATTTGGGAACCTGTTCTGGCTCGGATTTGGCTTATATGTTTTCAACCATCGGGAATATTAGTTATGACATTCCTCCAGGGACGTGGAGGAATTTAACTGATGCTGGGGGAGGCACAATAAATGGAAATACGCCTGATTGGAGTGATTATGGGTTATTCCAAAGAATATCTTAATCATGAACTCATGGCTAGAATTACTCTACCCAGACCTGCAAGTGACGGACGCAAATCTTGTAGGGCAAAACGCAGAACCAACAAGCGCACCGATGATTGCGCCTTTGCAGGAAGTGAACAATGGATTTCATTTTGGCGGTGGTGGGATAAATTATTCAGCGCCAATGGGAGATGGGCAGTTTAACGGACAGTTGAAGGGTAGCGGGTTGAATTTAAATTGGCTCGATCAGCTCAATCGGCTCAATTTTCATGCAGGGCATGGAAACGTAGGAATTGATTATAGCAGGAGTTTTTAAGGAGAATTACATGGACTGGCACCACATCATACCTTTCGCCGCCTTGTTCTCAGATCAAGCTGTCCCTGAGAACCGCCCAATGGCCACCCGGCTTTTGGAACAAGCGATCGTTGGCGTTGTGGCTGCCGGGATGACGCTCTATGCCGACAACCTGGTCACTCAGGACAAGATTGCGAATCTGACTGAACAGGTACAAGAGGTGAAAGTTGTCGTTGTTCAGATGCAGCACGACTTGTATGTACCGAGATCAGAACGAGGTAAATAGCCATGTGGAAGTACGATAGCAGCAACGGACACCTTTACGACCCAGATGGCGCACTGGTCGCCAATGGCTATGCTGGTGGTGATGCTGGGCATGACCCCGAAGGGATAAACAATCCAGCGATGCAGAGTGTGCATGACGTTGGCCCGATACCCCATGGCCCAAAGGCTGATGGGACGCCGAATTGCTACACCTTGCTGGAACCAGTCAACCATTCAAAATTGGGGCCGTATGCAATACCTCTGCTGCCCGACGAGGACAACGAAATGTTTGGTCGCTCAGGATTCTTCTGTCACGGCGACAATTTTGCAATGAACCGGAGCGCGTCGGATGGGTGTATCATAGCGCCACATCAGATTCGCATGGACATGTGGGAATCAGGGGATCACAGAATCGAGGTGGTGTGATGGACATTACAGGTATTGGCGCACTAGCAGATGCGGCATCAAGCATCATAGGTAAGTTCTTTCCTGATAAAACACAGCAGGAAAAAGACCAACTTGCTCTCCAATTACAGAGCATGATGGATGAAAATGGCTTGGTAAAGGCGCAGATTGAAGTCAATAAGGTTGAGGCAGGGAGTACGAATTGGTTTGTCGCCGGATGGAGGCCGTTTGTTGGTTGGATGGGTGGATTCGCATTTGGATACGCAGCCATCCTTGAACCACTCATGCGTTTCATTGCTGTACAGGCGGGCTACCATGGGGCTTTCCCAGTGATTGACACGACTATAACAATGCAAGTTTTGTTAGGTTTGCTCGGACTTGGTGGGATGCGTACCTACGAAAAAAAGACTGGAACTGAGGGGAATAGGTGAAATACTTGGTCACAGGGCTCCCCCGTTCCCGAACCGCTTGGATGGCGCAGTTCATGCCCAATTGCATCCATGAGCCAGTGGCTCACATGAAGCGCATCGAGGATGTCCGAACGATTTATGCCGATCATGACGGTATTTCTGATAGCGGCCTCGGATTCTGGTTGGACTGGATATTACGTGAGGTTAGGCCAAGGACTGTTATCATCGAGCGCGACATCCAAGAAGTCGAGGAATCGCTGATGGCGATGGGGCTGGGATTGCCCGCAACCAATTTTTGCGAGCTGTTAAAGCGCAAACTTGACGAGATTCAAGATCATCCACTTGTCATGCGAGTCCCATTCAATGCGTTGGGTGACGTGCGAGTGATGCAAAGAGTATGGTGGCATCTGCTCGGTCCGAACGTCGCATTTGACGAGGAACGATTCGAGAAGATGAATGCACAAAAAATTGAGGTCAGCGCGGAGCATATTGCTCAGGCGTTTGCTGCACAACATACCATTGTTGATGAAATTATGCCGTTCATTCGGCCGAAGGAGACATCATGCCAGCATCATGGGTACAAGCAGGAGTAGCGCTTTATGGGGCATTGAATGGTGGCGGCGGAAGTAGCGGAGCCGGGGGTGGCGCTGGCGGACAAGGCAATCCTTACGCGGCACAAGCTGCGGGCAAGCAATACGACATTGCCAATACCGTATCTGGCGCTGCGCAACCGGCGTATTTGAATACGCTCAATCAGCAGAATGCCATAAATTACAATCCGTACTTGCAGGCGTCCCAGCAAGCAGGGGCTCAATACGGTACGGCTGCACAGGGCGCTGCTAGGCAATCACAGAATTTATACGATGCCGGGAATCAGATTTACAACACGGCGTTTGACCCACAGAATGCTTTATACAATCGAACGCAGCAGCAGGTTGGTGATCAGATCAATGCAGGTCAGGCACAGCGTGGGCTCGGCAATTCT
>DATKVL010000022.1:0-1802 GCA_035530115.1 Dehalococcoidia bacterium
GTCCTAGAGTCCCGTCGGGCACAGGGCAGTTGTCCTCATCTACTACCTCAACAATGCCCAAATCTTCGAAGATGTGCATCCCTTGGCCAGGGTTGCACTCCATAGCGCGGAGTCCCTCCTGAGTGCCATAGATGTCAAAGACAGAACTTTGCCACGCAGCCTGGAGTTGCTTTCTCAATTCGCTGGGCAGTGGTTCACCACCGCCGGCGATAATACAGGGATTGATATGCAAGCGCCCTTGAAGTTGTTCTGTCACAAGCAGCCCAAGCATGGATGGAAAACCCCGAAGGATGTGGGGTTGAAGGGAATTTAACCGCTGAACCAGCTCTTCGATAGGAGCAGTAGCCGGTAACACGTGAAACCGGTAAAGGCCGATATCCATGCTCAGGGGGAGGCGATAACTATCGTGCAGAGGGCTGGGAGAGCCGATGGTAACAATCGTGGGGCGTCTCCTTGAGAAGGGAACCACTCCCATCATGGCGGCAATCCGCATACTTGCCGCCTCTTGGATACTCCATTCTTTTCGATTGAATACTACCACCGTTTTATGCCCGGAGCTACCCGCCGTAGTAAGCACACGATACTCGTTCAGGTAATACTCATCCCCGGAAACATGGGCCATATGTTCCTGTAGTTGGGAGAGGCGCAACCGAGGGTCAGTGACAATTTCGTCGAAGTGTTTCATGTAGGTTTTTTTGTCCACGATAGGGAAGTCTTGGAGACTATAAGGCTGGCTCATGCGGTGTGTGTTGCAGAACTCGCGGTAAAAGGGAGACCGTTGAGTTACCAAATCAAGAAGCCTGGCTAGCCGGCGCTGCTGCAACTCCTCAAGTCTGGCGCGGGGCCAGCACTCATGTTTGATTAACGCCTGCCGATAAGCGATGGCTCGGGCCAGGTCTCCCAAGCGACGCAGCGTATGCGGCTCCTTCATCCAGCATTATCCTCGAATTACCTTCCCCATGCCACCTCTACCCTCCCCCAAGCGTCCATCAGCTCCCGGTAATCCTCGGTTTTTAAAAACTACATCGTATTACTAGGTATTTTGCATTATAAGCTGGTCACGATTTATTGTCAAGTGTGTCGGGAATTTTTGCATTGAGAAACACTGCTACCAGGATAATGGCTTAATGGAGGAGTAGTTTGGGAAATAGAAAAAACCTTCTCTTTAGCTCGGGTGGATAGCAAAGACATTCTGGATAAGGAGACTTTGAGGACGAAGGGAGATTTGCCAAAAGCAGCAGGCTAGGAATATTTCCTGATACTAATCCTCCTTCCTAGGAAAATCTGGTAAGGGGTTGCCAAAATATACTTTGGTATGGGGCCAGGGTATTTCTATACCTTCGGCATCGAAAGCTTTCTTGAGGCGAAGCCGCAACTCCCCCATCACTGCCCACTGCTCCATAGGTTTAACATCGCCCAAAATCTTGATATCTATTCCGGAGTCGCCCAGATTATCAACTCTCAGCGCCTGGGGAGGACTTTTGATTACTTTACGCCATTTTGCATCCTCAGCGAGTTCCTTGCCTACTCGGTTTATCACGCTTATGGCGTGGTCGAGGTCGGTGCCATATGCTACCGAGACATTGAGATTGACCCTGGCAAAGTGTCTGGTGAAGTTGCTGGCTACTCTTATCTCACCATTGGGCACATGGTGGACTATGCCATCCAGGTCACGGAGCACAGTCTTTCTCAAAGTTACTTCCTCCACCAGCCCAGCAACATCGGCTACCCTGGCTACATCTCCTACTCTGTACTGGTTCTCCATGATAATGAACATGCCGGCAATGAGGTCTCTTATCAAG
>DATKVL010000023.1:0-1024 GCA_035530115.1 Dehalococcoidia bacterium
AGAGCTTATGGTCAAAGGTATTCATGTCCAAAGTGAATGGATAGTAGGTAAGAACTTTTGAGGAGCATCTGGCTCTCAGGGTTAACTAAACTTACCCTCACTCGAGGTAGAAGTACTCTTTGGTAATAGGGTCAATAGCAATTCTCCTTTCTGCTTCGACTATGGGGCTATAACCTGGATAACCATATTCGCCAGCAGTAGGCTCCAAGACTATAGCGTTTTCACCCTCTAAAGTATAGGAAGTTACTTTCAACCCTTCGAAATAAACTTTATAGCTGAAAGTGACTTCTACATCCACTGTTGCGTCTCTTGAAGTCGGATTTTGTATCGCTGTGCCTCCATACCTTGGGATTTCACACGTTGCTTGGGCTTGATAGACCCCCTGTTCCGCACAGTCTGGATAATACTGGAAGCTTCTTCTTTGAACCATATTGTCGAATTCATCTTTGGAGGGTAATATATAGATGTTTACCGGCTCAGACGACGAAACGGAATAGCGAATTTCTAAGCTTTCAATCTTGACCACTGAATCACCGAATGTGGCAGCTTCAATGGGAAAAACTCTACCATCACCGCCATAGTAGTAAACATATCCCGCTCTTAATTGCAATGCTTCATCTACGGATGAGACCATATTATGGTCTTCAATAAATTGTTCTTCTAAAGATTTGTTAATATACTTCCACAGGTTGTCGGAATTAATTCCGGACACCAGCGCGTAAGCATGGTTTTCTGTCAAAACCAAATAGGTCTTTATTCCTATATTCTCCAGCAAAGAACAGGCCAAAATTGCCAGGTCTTCGCAGTCGCCACCCTCAAGGTCCAATGTTTCAAATGGTGATTGGATAGACTCCGTATACTCAGGGTCTGCTTCATAAATAAAGTTCTCCACAATGTAGCGGTATATGGCATTTACTTTACCTTCTTTTTCACCATAATCTTCGACAATAGCGCTTGCTAATTCCCTTAATTCGCCGTCATCAACAACAATTTTATCTATATAAGGCTTTGCCAGCCTAACTTC
>DATKVL010000024.1:0-13111 GCA_035530115.1 Dehalococcoidia bacterium
GATCACAGGTGAGTTTGTCATCACGCATGACCAAGCCCCAGGGTCTGGTCGTCCTGCGTTACTGATCACGAACAACATCGCTGCTCCGGGCATGCGGTTCAACACCAACCAGAGCAGCTACTCACTGGCAGAAATCAATTCTGATTCCGTCGCAAACACGGGCTTTGATCTTGACCTCGACTTCACAGGCGCAGATGCGCAGCACTTTCTTCGCCTTACGGATCAAGCTGGTTCTGATCTGCAGACATGGCAGCGTGATGGAATAGTTAACATCTCCAATGGTCAACTCGTTATTGATCCTACTGGCGATGCGGCTGTCTTCATTGCATCATCGACACTCCTGGAAATGGGAGAGCGAGCAGCTGCTAATCCGTTTACGGCAGGCGTCGGTCAGTACTGGGTGCGCGATGATGTTCCTAACGTCCCGATGTTTACCGATGATGCTGGAACAGATTTTGTATTGAATGCTGCAGGATCGATTCCAGACCCACTGATCCTGGGGTCTATCAACCTGACCAGTGCTGGACTTGTCTCCACCACGGGATCTCCTTACACGGACGTGCCAATAAACATTGGTGCTAACCTGACAGGCACGCAAGGCATGACGCAGCTTGCTCGTCAGAACATCCAGACAAAGCCGAGCGCTTTCTCTTTCAACTCCACGCTGTTCATCAACATCAACGGGGCAGGCACTGCAGGGTCCAATACATTTATTGGTGGTTTGAACAGTGCGAGCATTGAGATCGACTTTGGTGTTGCAGTACGCCTCCAGCATGGTTTGTCATCCGTGGTAGTTATGGAGACAAACGCGACAGGCATCTTGCTCCCTGTTGGTGGCGTCATCATGGGTGAGAAGGCCGCGCAGGCAACTGCAGTCGGTGCTCGGGGTGAGTTCTGGGTACGCAACGATGTACCTAATGTTCCGATGTTCACCAATGATGTCGGCACAGACTTCGTATTGAATGCGAGCGGCGCACAGACTCCATGGGTTTCTGCCATCGATGCTGATGGATTCGATCTCAATGATGGCGGCGTCATCTTCCTGAGGGAACAAGCAGCTGGTGAAGCTGATGTTGCGTCTCAGGGGCAGCTGTGGATCAGAACCGATACGTTCTCGAACACGTTGATGTTTACCAATGACAACGGCAATGAGTTTGAAGTCGCGGGCATTCCTTACAACGGTGACCTCCTGAATGGCACTGGAAATCTTTCTGACACGACCTTTGCAGGATGGGTGAATATAGGACCGAAGCCGAACACCCACTACATGATCACGATCACAGGGTCTATCAGTGCTCCTGCTGCAGACGATGGTAAAGTTGATATGACAGTCGACACCAACTCCATTTTCGTAGGGATGTACACCGATTCCAACGGGCAGCACGTTCCAATTGAAAGTGCTATCGGAGAAGTGATCACTAACACAGTTGTCGTTGATACTGACGGCACAGCTAACCCGAATGGAACTTACTTCCAGATCATTGGGCATTTGATTACGGGAGCAACAGGGCAAACAGTTTCTCTGCGAGCAGCTAAAAATGCTGACGCAGGAGCCGACGGGGGCATCTACTTCCCCGCAATGGCAGTTCAACAATTAGTAGAAGCATAAGATTTACATAGGCGAAAGCCTTAACCAAGGAGAAGAAGAATGGCAAAGACAGAAGTATCAGCAGTACAAATTCAGATGGCTGCGGCGGCAGGTGTAAAACTGCTGCAAGTAGATGACCTCCCAGTTCCGTTGAGCGTTGCAAAGTCGGGCGCACTCGGAATCCTGGAAGGTATGTTGGCTGCGTTAGCGAACGGTGAAGTCGTACTCGCAGCACCCCAGCAGGAAAATATTATGCCGGGAAACGTAAAACCCCCAATGGCTCCCGTGCAAAGCCCACCAGCAAGCACAGGAAACGAAGACGGGGGCAAACCAAACGCTGAGGCGTAAGGGAGACCATCATGGCTGTCAAAGAATTTTCAATCAATGCACTGCAAAGTTTGTTGGTGTCTTTGGCAGCTGTGATTCCTATCTTGTGGTTTGTCGGCAAGCCAATCATCACCGAAGCGTTGGCCGAGGACATTAAGGAAATTGCAAAAGAACAAGCAATGCCCTTGAAGAATTCATTCTCAGTCTTGCTTACTAGGGACATCAATGCTCTACGAAAAGAGATGGCGGCACTGAGGTTTCGGCAAGCTCAGAATACTGATTGGACGGTTGAAGATGCTTCTTACTTGGCCGACTTGGAAATTGAACTTGAAGCATTGAGAGAAGCGAAAGAAGCGTTGAAGGCGAGTGTTGAGTAATGGATCTTTTCATTGACAGGTTCAGCTATGCAGTATCAGAGACTGAAGGTGTTCTTAGTGTTGTCGATTATCGTCTGGCTACTATTGAACGTCCTTGGATTGCTCATACTGTTCCGGGTGGTCGACCTTTCGAGTCTTGTGTGCCAGATGGTGAGTACGTGCTAGAGCCATGGATCAGAGCAACCAATGGTCACGAGGTGTACATCTTGTCGAACCCGGATCTTGGTGTGTACAAAGAAAAAGCCGATAGGCCGAACGATGAGGGGCGCTATCTGGTGCTCATGCACATCGCGAACTATGCTCGCAACGTGGTCGGTTGCATCGGCCCAGGAATTGAGCGCGTGCTCATGCTAGATAAAAAGGTTGGCGCGTATGCGCGGGCTGTATCAAACAGCGGTGAGGCGATGAGAATTCTTCGCTCGCAGTTGGGAAGAAGTGAAAAGCATCGTTTAATAATTCGTCCCAAGTGCGGGACTCAAGGAGTAGGGGTATGAATACGAATACGATTACTGGAGCTTTGATTGCAGCTCTCATCGGATTTGGAAATGCACTGCTGGCACTGTTCCTCAACGCGCCAGAGTTCACGTTTGCAATGATCACTCAAGCTGGCTGGGTAGGCTTGATCATCGGTGCAGGTGTCCAATTCCTGAAAGACTATCAGGCGATTTCCACCCGACGTCTGGTGAATAGAGTCACTGGTTCGGGTGACGGAGGCGCACTGTTATGAGACAGCTAGACTACCGACTGGCATTTTTAATTCTATGCCTGAGCGCGTTGACTGCATGTCAGTCGGCGAATCCTATTCGTGCTGCAGAAACCAGTGAGCAACGTGCATACGCTGCTTATGGAACGTTTGTCATCTTTCAAGAGAAGGCAGCGGACTTGGTCGAGCAGCCGAGCATCCCACGCAACGCAAAGCTGGCAATCATTCAGGCAGAGGAACGGGCGAAACCCGTGGCTGATAGTCTTCTTGAAGCGTACGTGGAATTCATTAGTGTGAAAGCCGAGTTCCAAGCTGGTAACACGAGTCAAGACAAACTGATCACTGCCTCTACTAGGCTGGATGATTGGGTCACTCGACTCGCGCCGCTGGTGAACGAACTCCTAAGAAATATAAAAGGAGCTGAATGATGGATTTTATTTCACTAGCAATTCTGGCAGTTAACGGTCTTCGCACGGTGATGGGTAACCCTGCGTTGGGAGGTGGCAGTAGCGTGCGCCTCGACCAAGCCTCCGAGCTACTCGGTATCCTCGGTGTGTTGCTCGAACAGGGCGACGATGCGTACGAGGATCTCAAAGACTTTACGGAGACTATTCAAGCCATGGTCAAAGGCGGGCGAGAACCTTCAGCTGCAGAGTGGGACATCCTACGTCAGAGATCGGATGATGCCCATGCGCGTTTGCAACGAGCGAAAGAAGAACTACTGGAGGAAGAGGAACCTGAAGTTACTCCCGATCCTGTGCCTGTAGACCGGGGTGGAAATCCTCTTGAACCAGATCCGACACCTGCGGTAGAGACGCTGCCGGATGATGACAATCCGATTGTGGAGCCGCCTCAGTAAGGAGTAACCCATGGCTGTTTCGATGACATACAACTCGCTCCTATCAGATCTCCGTGCTTACTTGGAGCGGGGTACGGCTGTGGATCCGACTGTGTTCAACCAGCTGCCCAGCTTGATCAATCTTGCTGAGCGTCAGCTGGCGAACGAGTTAAAGATTCTCGGCTTCGTACAGAATGTCACGGACACCTTGGCAGTAGGTCAGTCAGTCATACCGAAGCCTGATCGATGGCGCGAAACAATATCGATCAACTTCGGTGTGGGTCCTACGCAGGTACGCACGCAGCTCTTCGCCAGGTCGTACGAGTACATCAGGCGCTATTGGCCTGACGAAGACTTAACAGCTCAACCGAAGTTCTACGCGGACTATGATTATTACAACTGGCTCATTGGGCCTTCAGCAGATTTTGCGTACCCCTTCGAGGTTAACTATTGGGAGTTGCCTGCACTGTTAGACGCAGTAAATCAAACGAACTGGACGACGGACTTTGCCCCGAACGCCCTTCTTCACGGTGCGCTTTTGCAGGCGACTCCATTTTTAAAGAACGACGAACGCATACCTACGTGGCAGGCAATCTATGATCGTGATTTAGGGATTCTGCAGAAACAAGACTTGGAACGGATCATCGATAGAAACGTTACGAGGGAGAAAGTCTGATGAGTTATACCGACGTCTTTGGCGGAAATCTGATCTTCCCGTCACGGGTTAGCTACCTCGCGTTGTCCATCGCAGTCGATGCCGTACTGCAGTGGCCTACCGAACAACAGATCACGGGTGGCAACGTTGTTGCTGACATCATCGATGTCAATGCAACAGCTGTTGGCCTTACTGTAGACATGCCGGATGCACGCGTTGCTTCGACCGGCAACAAGGTAACGTTCAACAACGTGGGTGCGAATTCATTCCTCGTGCGTGACGTTACCGGTGGCACCATTCAAACAGTGCAGCCCGGTGAGCAGTGGGTCTTGAGTCTCACCGACAACACGACGGACATGGGTGCGTGGACAACGTTCCAGCTGGGCGCGTCGGTCGCTGTTGCATCTGCCTCTGCTCTGGCTGGCGCAGGTATCAAAGCAATTGGCTTGCTACTCAACCAGAGGATTGGTTCTGACGTGGAAGCAGCCACTCCGTTCACTGTGGTCAATGGTGACCGAGCGAAGTGTCTCATCTACACCGCTGGTGCTGGTACTTGTAACCTTCCCAACGCAGCGACTGTCGGTAACGACTGGTTCTTCATGCTGCGGAACTCAGGCTCCGGCACGCTGAATGTTTTGCCACCGGCAGGACTCATCGACGGATCTGCGAGTCTTAACTTGGATCCAAACGGCAGCAGCTTCATCTTCACGGATGGTGTGAACTGGTTCACCGTTGGTCTCACGGTAGCCTCGACGATTGCATTCGACTTCGTGTCGATCCCAGTCCCAGGTTCTGGTGACTTTGTACTTTCAGGTGCGAACCTGAATCGAATCTCTTACCGTTTTACCGGTGCCCTGACAGGCAATCGGCGCATTGTCGTACCGAATACCACACAGCAGTACTGGGTAGATAACCAGACGAGTGGAGCCTTCACCCTCTCCATCTCAACCGCTGCTCAGGTAGGTCCTCCAAGTGTGAATCCAGGTGACACTGTCATCTTTTATTGTGACGCAACAGATGTGATCAACGCAGTGAACACTGCAGCGATTGCTTTGCCAGTCCTCATATCACAAGGTGGTACCAGTGCGACAACTGCGCCGAATGCCCTTTTAAATCTCGGAGCTGCTGCAAGCGCTATTGAAATACAAACCGCAGCACTCTCGGGGCTTAGCGGTGGTGGTGACCTCACTGCCAATCGACCGTTGCTGCTCGACGTCAATAACCTGACGGCAGAAACTGTCATCGATACTGCAGCCGACTTCATTGGTATCTGGGATGCCGATGCAGGTGCGATGCGCAAATTCCTCATAGAAGATGTCGTTATCTCTGACAGTTTGATTGATAGCGCGGGGAACGTACGAGCGTTCGCTGATACCGGAGGCAATCTGCAGCTACGCAGTGATGCGAATGCGGATGCAGTGCCTCGCCGGTTACAGTTCACACATCAAGATGGAACGGTCGTAGGTTTTATTGGGCAGAATTCTTTCTCGGAAGAGATGTTAATTCAGAACAACATCAACAACGCAGACGGCACCATCGAGATCAGCACGACACACGCTAGTGCAGAGATTTTGATAGGTAATCGACTGCGCATCTTGTCTACTCTCCAAGTTCGGGGTGGTGCGAACAACACTGCAGGCATCAACTTGACTACAACGGCTTACGGGAATCGTGCATTCCTGGGCTACGTTAGTTCGGATACCTTGGTTCTTGAAAATCTGCCTAATCAGAATTTTGACATCCAAGGTGAGAATTCCATCACTGCGACTGTCGTCATACTGCGGACAAACCCGAACACGGGCGTCCATCTCTTCTTCAATAACGACGGTGAGATTGCACGCAGTGCATCGCTGGCTAACGGTGGCTTCGAAGTCAACAACACGTTGACGGGTGCGGGCTTCGAACGTGCTTTGACTGAGAGCGATCTTGGTATAGAAACCGAGTCAGGATCCTTCTCTGTTGATTTTGGAATCGGAGGTGGGTTCAGTGACTCTAACTCGGTCACGATTCAATATCTCCGCTACGGAGATTTGGTACATCTCACGATGCCTACCGCTAACTTCGGAAATTCAAATGCAAATAGCTGCTTCACTGTCAACACGATGCCGGTTGGTTTGAGACCTGCTTCAACTCGATATGGAAGCGGCCCTTGCATAGACAATGCTGCGTCAATCGTCTTGGCTCAAGTCACCATCTCTTCTGGTGGAGTCATCTCCTTCTTTGCACCGAACTCGGCCAACCCCCCTAACTACGGAAACTTCTGGACTACTTCAGGCGTTAAGGGTGTTGGGGCTGGGTGGTCCATGACTTACAGATTAACGGATAGCTAATGCCTCTTGCTCCCGCACCTCTTCTTTCTAATCCCGGAATCAAACGGGACGGGACTCGTTTTGACAACGAGTTCTATAGCGATGGGCAGTGGTGTAGGTTCCAACGTGGCAAGCCGAAGAAGATGGGTGGCTACCAGCAGGTCACTGACTCAGTGCCGGAAGTTACTCGCGGCATGCACAGCTTCTCGCAAGATGACATCCAGTACCTGCACCTTGGGCATCCGCTGACGATAGGTCAGTACCAAGTGTCGAACGGCACGCTGGGCTTGTTCACTGATAGAACGCCTGCAGGCTTCGCAGCGAATGTCGACAACCTCTGGCAGTTCGACATCTTTGCTGACACTGCAGGCACCGGTAACCATCTCCTGGTTGCACATGCAGCACCGAACGCAGCGAACATTGATAACAGTATCGGTGGCAACATTTACATCGACACCATTTCTGCAGTGGCTCCTCTCAGCGTTGTTGGTTTAAGTGTCGATGCGGGCACCGGTTGGAACACAGGTACCTACGGTCCTGTCAGCGGTGGCGTCGTGGTCAGTGGTACCTATCTGTTCGCATATGGAAGCGATGGGCTCATCCGAATCTCGGGAGTAAACAATGTCGGTGCTGTTCCTTTCGAGTTCAACTTGGGCACGCAGAAGATAGTTAAAGGATTCCCACTTCGCGGTGGTGGTACTGGTCCTGCAGTTTTAATGTGGGCGCTCGACTCACTCATCCGAGGAACGTTCACACCAGGAATTGCTACTCCGTTTGCATTCGATATCATCGCTCGTGGCATCACGATCATGAGTTCGCAAAGCATCATCGAGATGGACGGCATTTACTATTGGCCGGGAGTGGATCGCTTCCTGATGTTCAACGGTGTCGTGAGAGAGATTCCTAACGACATGAATCAGAATTTCTTTTTCGACAACATCAACTTCACACACCGACAGAAGTGTTTTGGCATGAAGGTCCCGCGTTACGGTGAGCTGTGGTGGTGTTATCCAAGAGGAAATGCGACTGAGTGCACGCACGCAGTCATCTATAACGTTCGCGAGAATTCATGGTACGACACACCGTTACCTGATAACGACAGTGCTAACCAAGGTCGCACTGCAGGCATCTTTGCCGACGTGTACAAGCGTCCTTTCATGGTGGACAACTTCGTCACTCCGAACGGTCGAACACTGTGGCAGCACGAGACTGCGTTCGACAAAATTCGCCTGTCGAGTGCCACCGCAATCCAATCTTTCTTTGAGACCAGCGAGTACAACTTGCTCGACACTGGGCAGAGCACGCAGTCCATCCACTGTGCCCGCATCGAGGCTGACCTCGTGCAAGCAGGCAACATGACGCTTACAATACGCGGCAGAGCCAACGCGAAAGCTACCGTGGTAGACGGAGCAACGGAGACAATCTTCGAAACTCCTGCGTCACCAGCTGAGGAGACAGTGAAGTTCAAAGAGGTCAAGCGCCTAATGAGCTTCCGGTTTAACTCGAATGTCGTGGGCGGCAACTATGAATTGGGCAAGTCGTTTGCACACATCGAGCCAGCAGACGGAAGGGTTGAGTCATGAGTGTCATCAACCCGGCAGGTTTTAAAAATGTAATTGAGTGGGCGGATGTCATGACGGGTTCGTTGGGCTTTTTTTCTGACCCTACGAATGGAACGGACAGCAACTTCCAACGTCTTGATGATCCTACCAAGTGGCAGGACTGGGCAGAAGGTATCTTCGGAGGCGTAGACCCCTTGGGTCAGGACGCTCCAGATCCACGCGACTACGACAACTGGCGAGAGTGGGCAGACCGTCTCTTTGCAACATCGAACTTTCAGGGGTAGGACCATGGCAGCGAGAAAGAAACCAACACCACGTGAGCAGCGGACCCTTGGCAACATAGGTCCGGTCAAAGGTGGCCTTGCTCAGATGCTGGCGCAATCTGGAGGCGACCCTGAGATCATTAAAGCAGCTGAGATGGTTGAGTCGATGCCGGGAGGCATGGAACTCCTGTACACAATGGCAGGCGAGGCACTGGTAAAGAAAGCCGGTGGCTCGAAGAAAGATGCCAAGAAGATTCGTCTCTACAACATCGGTGGTTACGTCGAGCAAGCCTATGCCAAGGGAGGTTCCGTTGCAGCTGCCGCAGCGAAGACCAAGCAAGCAGGCCGGGGTGAAGACTCTATGATGCTGCACATGAGTCCCGACGAATACCAAGTCATCGAAGCGATGTGGGGACCTGCGGAAATCAATCCGAACACGGGCATCGGCGAGTACGGTTTCCTGTCGAAGATCTGGAAGAAAGTGAAGGGCGCAGTCAAGAAGATTTTCAGCTCCAAGATTTTCCAGGTGGTTGCGCCCATCGCGTTGAGCATCTTTGCTCCGGGCCTCGGTCTCGCGATCGGATCAGCTCTGGGTGCGGGAGCCACTGCGGCTCCAATTGTCGGTAACGCTCTGCTGCGTGGTGGCATGTCTGCTGCCGGTGGTGGTGACTTCATGACCGGCGCAATAACTGGTGCCGTCAGCGGAGGCCTCGGTGATGTAGTTGGCGGACAGATCAGCAAGATTGCACCCGGACTATCGGAGAGCACTGCCTCAGTCATCGGTTCGAGCTTAGCCGGAGGTGCAGGATCTTCGTTGACCGGTGGAGACTTTGCCGAGGGTGCAGTCATGGGTGGGCTAAGTCAGATGATGCAGCCCACGATGGACAACCTCGTCTCGAAAGGGCAGAACGTTTTTGGCATCGAAGATCCGGGCGCGGGTGGCATCTTGGCGCGACGCACAACACCTACAGGTTCAATGTCTGGTGCTGATCCCGGCGCACAAGATTTGATTACCCTTGGTGCTCAAGGTGAACAGTTGCCAATGAGTCCGGTCCCCGCTGGTGAAGAAGGTCTGACTGTGTTTGGAGACCCGGCAGGAATGCCTGCCCCGGCAACAGCTTCGGCTGCAGCTCCGGGCGCAGCACCGGGTGGGCTCGACATGGCTACGCTCGCGAAGTACGGCTTGCCTCTGATGATGGCTGGGGGTGCCGGGGGTGGTTACGAAGATCCGGGTGCACCTCCTCTTCCGGAAGGCTGGAACGATCCGTTGCCGCAGTACACGATGAACCGACAGTTCCAAGCTCCGGATCCGAATGCGTACTACACGTACGGACAGGCGGGTGCGCCCCAGTCTGGGCAGCATCTATTCATCGACCCGAGACCGTTCGGCGGCGCGGGTGATCCCTCCGCTGGGCCGACAGGCGGCTTGGGCCTTGGTGCCAACGCTCAGTTGCAAGAGATGCTGTCAACAGGTCAGCCGATTCCAGCACAGATGGTCACGGGCAGGGGCAGTCAAGGCACTGTCAGGCAGGCGGGCTACACGCAGGACCCGTCGACGGGCAACTGGATGCCACCGGCTCCCGGTCTCGGGCAGGCTACTGGAGGCTACCAGGAAGGCGGAGATCGATTCGTCCAAGGGGCGGGCACTGGGAGGTCTGACGACATTCCGGCACGCCTGAGCGACGGAGAATACGTCATAGACGCTGAAAGCGTGGCACTCTTGGGCGACGGATCAGGTAAATCCGGCGCGGCACGCCTCGATGAGATGCGCGAGAACCTTCGCAAGCACAAAGCGACGAACCTGAGCAAGGGTGGCTTCAGCCATAAGGCCAAGACACCTGACAAGTACATGAGCGGGGGCGGCATGGCTCGCCTTCGTGCCGCAGTAGGGAGAGCGTAATGCCAAACACTCTGGACTTTCTATTTGAGGGACAGCCTCCACAGTCGGTCACAACCTACGGGCAGACCGTGGAAAACATCCCGAAGTGGATGTCGGATTACACGCAAGGTCTGATCGCGAGAGCGAATGCTGCCGCAGCTGAACCTTACATCCCGTACGGTGGTCCCAGGATCGCTGGTTTTACCGGTGAGCAGCAAGATGCCTTTGGCCTGACACAGGAGAACGTGGGCTCGTGGCAACCATATGTCGAGGGAAGCGCTCGAGGTTATTCCGGTGGGTTGGAAGCAGCAGGCAACATCGCAGCGTCGGCGGATCCGTATTTGCAACAGGCACAGGGGAGTTTCAGCGATCCCGGTGTAGCTCAGCAGTACATGGATCCGTACATCGGCAACGTGATGGCTCGGCAGGCAGAAGAATCAAATCGAAACCTGACTGAGACATACATCCCGCAGCTGCAGGGCATGTTCACATCGGCAGGCACGTACGGATCTCGTGGTGGTCAAGGCTCGATGCAAGACATCGGCACCAAGGGCTTCCGCGACATCGCAGACAGTTTGCAAGGTCAGCAACTTGCCGCACTCTCCGGCGCGTATGAAAATGCGGGCACTCGATACGAGGCTGAGCGTGGACGCTACGGTGAGTTGGGTCGCATTCGGGGCGCGCTTGAAGAGGCAGGCATGCAAGGCATGTACCAAGGTGCAGAAGGCATGGGCCGACTGGGCTCCGAAGCTCAGCGCATGGGTCTTACCGACGCGGCTGCACTCGAAGGCATTGGTGCTCAGCAACAGCAGTTGAATCAGCGCAGTCTCGATACTGCCTACCAGGATTTCTTGGAGCAGAGGAACTTACCGTTCGACCGACTTGGGTTCATGTCGAACATCGTTCGTGGTCTGCCGATGGATCGCATGGTTACGCAGCAAGATACGGGACCAGCAAATATTTATCAGCCGTCACCTCTCTCGCAGATCGTCGGTGCCTACGGAACGTATCGTGGGCTCACAGGTGAAGCCGAAGGGGGTTACATCGAGCCAGGAAAATATGCCAACGGTGGTTACGTCGAAGACAACACCGAGTACGACTACTACATACCCGAACAGGAGTACGGACTAGGAGGACTCGCTCGTGCAGCGGGAGCAAAGCTAGTGGGTATGGGAAAACGGGCAGCGGGCGCGCTCAGTGATTGGGCACGCTCGCTTTATCCGGACTTCGCAAGAACGTTAGGTGTTGGGGGCGGCAAGCTTCTGAAATTGGATCACAAACAGGACTGAGCAAATGAGAGGATATCAAACAGGTGGCCTCGCAGCGGTAACGGAAGAGGAAGAGGTGATGGGTCCTGAAGGACCTGCTCTCGACGTCTCCGAGATTGTTGAGCGCACGACGAACCCAAAAGCGGGGCAGTCTTTAGCGTCGATGATCCTGCAGAACAAACAACAAGCAATTGATCGCTTGGCTCAAGGCCGCACGCAAATTGCAGAGCGCCGAGCTGCGCAGAAGAAGTCAGATGACCGTGCTAAGTGGTTGTCTCTCGCGCAGGGCATGCTTGCTCCAACGAGGACGGGCAGCTTTGGGGAGTCTCTTGGTAACACCGCAGGCCTGCTCCGGCAAGAGACTGAACTCCGATCCAAACACGAAGCTGATTATGATGCGCAACTCGATGCATTAACCTCTCAGGAAATTGCTGCAGAGAGTGAGTCTATCGACCAGCTCTTAAAGATGTCTGGGTACGCCAACTCTAATCGTGCCAAGAGTTTGCACGGATCAATCCAAACCATGGTTGCTCCAGAGGATGTAGACAAACCTATTGCTCAGCAACGCATTGTCTTTGGTGCTGTCATGGAAGGACCCGATGGTCAGCCTGTCATGCAAGCCCTGAAAGATCCGAACGGTCAGTACTTCCAAGACGCAGATCGTCTGGAGCCTGCACGTGCAGCTGCATTGATCGAAGCGACGGAACGTGCAGAATCTCAAACCGGACGTAGCGAGGGAATGATTGCAGAAGCGTACGGCATGAAGACGCCTCTGATGAATGTCCGACGTGCAAACGAGTTGTTCAAAGCAGTAGATCCTACGAAGATTACAACAGGTGGTATCCAAGAACTGAAAAACCAGTTAGCTAACTTCCTGACTATTGACCTTGGAGATACGACTGAACTAACTGAATTACAAATGCTCGTTGCTGATGACTACCTGACCAAGCTGGCAGACTTGAAAGGTTCCTCGTCTGATCGTGACGTAATGGAGATGAAAGGCATCTCACTAGGCCTTGGTAGAGACACAGAAGCTAACTACCGTCAGCTGGTTCGAATGGAAAACATCTATGAGGCTTCTATTCGTCGGGGTGTACGTGAGGCTTATCAATCCAACGACATGGATGCAGTGGAAGATCTCTGGGAATCTGCAGCAAACTTTAAGTGGGTTCCCGGTGCAAAACCTATCGGTTCCAAAGCTGAATACGATGCCTTGAAAAAAGGGCAAGCTTTCTTCGCGAAAGGTGATTGGGGCGGAGAGATTCGCATCAAGACTGAGGATTAATTATGGCTGATGCTGATGAAGTATTCGACATCTCTACTCTGGGCGAGAGCGCTGGGA
>DATKVL010000025.1:0-6457 GCA_035530115.1 Dehalococcoidia bacterium
TGACGCTTGGGCATTAAGTTGCTACAGTAATTCTCTCCACGTGCTTCTGCCGATGTGTAAATCAGATATCCGAATCGCTGCTTGGGTAAAGCCGTTTGCATCCTTTAAGCCAGGTGTAAATCCCGGCTATGCTTGGGAGCCCGTATTGTTTCGTGCATTGCCTCGAGCTCGAGGTGAGCCAACTATACGAGACTGGATAGCCGCCTCAATCACCTTTGGCAAACACATGATAGGGGCAAAGCCTCCGCAGTTTTGCTTCTGGTTGTTTGACTTGCTTGGAGCTCGAGCCGATGATGAGTTCCATGACCTATACCCTGGGACTGGAGTGGTGACAAGGTGCTGGCAATCCTGGAGGGAAATGAAGCAACAAAAGCAGTTGGATCTGGATACTATTGCTCAAAATGCTTGAATTGAGAAATGAATTAGTTAAAGAGGAGGTAGCATGAAAACAATTATTCTATGGAGTGCTTTAACGGTATCGTTCCCTTTTAGGATATGAGGAATAAGGAGTTACAAATAATATGAAAGATAAGGAGGTATAAACCAAAATGAATGCAATGGCTAAAACGACGTATCCAGCACATTGTCCGTATGAGGATGGCTGGGCGTTCTGTCCTGATTGCCAAAGATTTTATAAAGTTGCGTGCTGCCCAGAGCACCCAATGCTCAAGCTGCGCCAAGGGAGTAAGTACAAAAGGCTTAAAAAGGGACACGGTGTTATGCGCGAAGTGAGTGATGAAGGGCTTGGTCTTCCTAGATGGGCTTTGCTTCGGGAGTTTAGTTCAACGCCTAATGGTATTAAATCTCTGGAAGACTTCAGGAAAGTTCAGGCCGAGATAGCCAACAAGATTATGACGTCGGCAGGGCTTCGCACCTTTGGTGAACTCGGAGCGACTAGGTTTAGAAATCACTGGTTTAAGAGGCTAGAAAATGAAAGTGCGACTATACCCCAAAACAGAACGATGCCAAATAAATAAAGGAGAGGAATATGAAAACAATAGCAGTAGAAATTAAAGGCACTACCCCACTCTTGATGCATCGCTTCCCCAATGTTGGGGCTGATGAACCCAGCAAGAAGCGAACGGGCGTTCCTGACTGGAAACAAGAGGTCGAGATAGCTCTATACAGGAATCCAGAAGGGACGATTTACGAGCCAGCAGAGCATCTTGAAAAGGCTATCCAAAATGCTGCCAGAAGTTTCAAGATCGCTGGCAAGAGAGGAGCAACCTACGGCAAGCTGGTAGGAGCTACCCTTGAAGTTTATCCCGATGCTATCCCCCACAAGATACAGGCTTATGAGATAGACAGTCGTCCAGTAGTGGTACAGAGAGCCAGAATTATACGTTACCGCCCACGCCTTGATAACTGGGAATTAGAATTTACTATTAGGCTTCTTGATGACCAACTGCCAGTTAGCGTAATCAAAGAAGTTCTTGACCAAGCTGGCTTATACGTAGGGATTGGTGATTATCGCCCACAAAGAGGCGGTAAATTCGGCAAGTTTACCGTAACGAGCTTTAAGGAGGTTTGAGGTGTGGTGTGGTTGGGTAAGGTCAGGTGGGGTAAGGTTAGATTAGGTGTGGTCAGGTCAGGTGGGGTGCGGTGGGGTTAGGTTCGGTAGGGTGGGGTGAGGTGGGGTGCGGTACGGTAAGGTGAGGTACGGTAGGGTAAGGATTATTTTAGAGGATTAAATGACTGAAGAAACAGTCAAGATAGTCTGTAAATACTGCGGCTCTGCCGATGTAGTGAAGGCTGGCTTTCAAGCTGGCACGCAGCGTTACCTATGCCACAAGTGCCATCGCAAGTTCAAAGCCGATGATATGCCCTTCCATATGAAAGTACCGTCAAGCAATATCTCCAGTGCTCTATCTATGTACTACACGGGCAGCAGTATCACGGACATACGCAATCACTTACGGCAAGAGACGGGGTATTATCCTTCCAAGTCCAGAGTATTTTATTGGATTGAGAAATACACCGAACAGGCAGCCAATCATTTCAGCAAAGCCAAGCCTAAAGTCGGTGACACGTGGATAGCCGACGAAACGATGATTGACTTAGACAAAGGCGTCAAAGTCTGGTTCTGGGACATCATAGACGCCGATACCCGCTTTCTCTTAGCCTCCAGAGTATCGCTCACCCGTACCACGCAGGACGCCAAGCGGTTAGTACAGAACGCTGTTAAACGTGCTGGCAAACCGCCGAAGATGATAATAACCGATAAGATGAAGTCATACCCCGACGGTATATTCACGGCTTTAGGCGGATACACCGAACACTTACAGGGCAGCCCGTTCAAGATAGCCTCCGAGAGCACAAGCCGAATAGAACGCTTCCACGAAACGCTGAAAGAACGTACAAAGGTTATGAAGGCGTTTCGGGATATTGAGACGCTAATCACCTTCGCGAGCGGGTTTCTCGCTTACTACAACTTCCTTAAACCGCATGAGGCTTTGAAGGGCAAAACACCCGCCGAGAAAGCCAAGATACGCTACAAAGCTAAAACGTGGGTTGACGTGGTTAATATGCCAGTACCCGTAGAGGTCGAGCGGGCAAGGCGTATATCCCCACGCATGAAGCTTGAACAGCCGAAGGTGAGCATCAAAGGGGCTTTCAAACGCAAACGCCCAAAGCCTCACCAAAAGCACTTGCCGATGTGTAAGGGTGTTTATACGGACAGGAAAGGTGAACGCCTCACAAGAAAACACCGCAAAGGCTGGAGGAGGATATATTGAAGTGTCATATCCTAAAAGGGAACGATACCGCTTTAACACTTTATCTCGGGATAGGGGTCATTTTAGGGTGTGCGATTATGTTAGCTAGCAATTTTGATTTGGCTATGGCAATAGGTGGGGGAATATCAATACTTAGTATTGCTATACATTCCTTTTGTATGTGGAAAACCGGTCAGCTAATTAGAAAGCATGATGAAGGGAAGAACGAATAATTGCCCAGAACAGACATAATGGGCAATAGGAGGGAAGGATGAGAGAGTTAATATTGATGTGGGTAGGTGGGATAGCATGGCTTAGTCTTGGAGTATTCTTACTCAACAGAACCTATAATGCCATTGATATGAAACTCTGGCAGACAGCTCTAGGGTATGCCATGGGGGGCATAATTCTTCTTGGTGGCTTGATATTCACTGGCATAGCCATCTGGTTCACTTGGTCAGTGCATAGGGACTAATTGCCCAAAAGGACTATATTGAGAAATGAATTTTATAAGGCATAGCGATTTAGTCCAGAGGGCTAAGAAGTGGCTCGAAAAAACACACGGTAATAAATTTGCCTGTGGAGTCGTATTAGCTGAGTATAATTCGCATGCAGACGAAATCCCCGACGTTATTGGGTTTAATGCCAAGCACTCTATTTTAATTGAATGTAAAGTCAGCCGTCAGGATTTTAAGGCGGATAAATACAAACAACATCGCCATTATACTAAGAAGTTAGGTAATTACCGGTATTATTTGACATTGCCGAATGTGGCTTGCTCTGCGGATATTAACAATGGCTGGGGCTTATTGTATGCCACTGACAAGCGGATAATCGAGGTTAAGGAATCTGAATATTTCGGTGACGATAGTGTAAAGGCTGCTGAGTGGGCGATACTTTATTCCATGGCTCGTAGATTAAATCGTAGGGGATTATTGGCCGAAATTCAAAAGCCATTAGATAGTGAATGATTGCCCAAAAGAGCCATAATGGGAGATAATACGGGAAAATGCCAAGCATAAAGTCAATTAAGTACCTCACCCAGGACGAGCTCAAAAGGCTGCTTGGGGCTATCACTAGCAAGAGGGATAGTGCTATCTTCCGGCTGGCCTACTACCATGGCCTCCGGGCCTCAGAGATAGGAACCCTCAGAGCAGAGGACATAGACTTGACCAGGGGGCGAATCCGAATTATCAGGCTCAAGCATTCTCAATGCGGGGAATATCCAATGCAGCATGATGAAATCAAAGCATTAAAGGCGTGGCTCCGGGAAAGGGATAATGACAACACTTGGCTTTTCCCGAGTAGTCGCGGCTTGCCAATTTCAAGGCGTACGCTGGACTACCTTATGAAAGCCTACGGTGAAAAGGCCGGAATCCCACCTGACAAGCGCCATTTCCATGTCCTAAAACATAGCATCGCCACACACCTATTAGATGCCGGCGCCGACATCAGGTTTGTCCAAGATTGGATTGGCCATAAAAATATCCAGAATACGATAGTCTATGCACAAATTACGAATCCTGCCCGGGAGCAGCAGGCTAGGAAGTTATTTGCCAGCCCGATGATTGTGGGAACCTAGAGCCTCTATTTACCCCTATTACGAAGTGGCGAGAACTCATCATGCAACTCTGATGCATATTCCGAGTCGGCATCACTCAAGTAATTCTGCAAGACGGTGATACTCTCTTGCCCCAGATAACGCATAACGGCGTGGATGTTCATTCCATTTTTTAGTAGGTTATACGCACAGGCATGGCGGAACATGTGAGGGTGAATCCTCGGTAACCCAGCCATGATGCTTCTCCGGGCTATCATTTCCTGGATCCCCTTCGCCTTGATTGGCACCTTTTCCTCAGTTAGCCACACCATGTCAGTTTTGAATCTCGTCTTCGTGTCGTAAATATACTGAACCAAAGCGCGCCGTACCTTTTCGTCAAACTTGACCGTCCTTTCCTTGTTACCTTTGCCCAATACCTGGATTCTCCTGTTCCTTAAGTCAAGGTTGGAAAATGTCATGTTGGTGACTTCGGAAAGGCGTAGACCAGTATCATACATGAGGAGCATTACAGCCCGGTCACGGTATCCCAAGAAAGTTGGCCCACAGGTTTTCAGTAGTAAGTCCAGGTCATGGCTTCGTACCCTGGGCATCTTCCGCTTGGGTAACTTCGGTGAGGATATTTGCTTAACGAGATTCCTCGCGACGATGTTCTCCCTTATAGCGAAATAATACAGTGCCCGGATTGACCTATAGGCGCCAGCCTTAGCATAGATGTGGTCGCTCTTGCTCAGCAGGTAGTCTCGTAGGTGATCCACTTTGACATCAATAAATGGGCCATCGGCTAAGTGAGGGAATCGCTTGAGAAACCCGTCAAAATGTTCCCGGTAAAAGTCAAGCGTTTTGGCCGACCTTTCTCCCCCCATCCGATCCAGATAAAAGAGTCTCATTACCTCTTTTACCGTGTAAAAATCAGGTGCTTTCTCATTCGGGGAATCTTGGGAGTCGGTAAAAGTCTTATCCGCTAAAAGCACTTTGTCTCGTAGCTGCATAGATACAAAGTATAAAATTAAATCAGGTGCTTTGTCAAGAGGGAGATTTACGAGTGATTTGTGAGCCGTGGGAGACTCGAACTCCCGACACCCTGATTAAAAGTCATAGGACATAAAAGTTAGCAAGCATGGAGCGGTGAAAACCGAGGACACTTCCATTAGTAGCCACTCATACCAACTTATGATTGCACTCAGTAATTACGCCGTGGATATGTGCCTCTTCAGTTCCCACATAGATTTTGATTGCTGGTTGCCCTTCCTGGATGATTACAACAAGGTTCCCTATTTTTGGTGCTCGAGAGGTATCAACGAAGATTGTATCACCTGAATGAATATCAGGCTCAAATGACAACCCCACAATCCTATAGGCACGCAAGGAGTCCGGCGGAATTTTGGACCGAGTACTAGCCACATAATCAACTGGTCCCATACCTGCTCCTTTATCTATCTCTGCATACACCGGGACAAAGGCTTTCAGGCTTTGTTCTACAAGTTGCCAAGTATCCGATGGTGCAGTTTCACCTACTAACTCTGCTAATGTTATACCTAAACCCTGTGCCAATTTTAGCAAGGTGTCGCGCCGTGGGTTCTTAATTAGTCCACGCTCTATCCTGTATATATAGGTCTCGCTCACACCAGAGATTTTTGCTAGACGGTACTTTGTTAGTCCTTTTGCCTCTCTGAATGCTTTGAGACGGGCTGCTAAAGTATTCGATTCCACTATTCAGTACCATGACTTTACCATTTGATTCTCAGAAATTCTACCCCAGCATGGTTTTTTTTGCAAGGCTGGCTAAAAATATTGGTGAAACCACCAAAACCCCTTGACAAAACGGCAAATAACTTTTATAATCTGTATGGTAGGCTAAAAATGTATGAAACAAAATTAGACTTAATACAAGCATTAGAGGCGGAGCAGAGAAGGCGCCAATTAGACGGCAATGGCTTCAGTACTATGCTAGGAATCCATTACTCTAATTGGAGCCGGTACAAAAATAGGCAACGCCCACTAAGTAAAAACGCACTCATGTCAATCATTCAGAATCTTCCCGAGTTAGGAAAACATGTTGAGGACTACATGAGGCAGGGCAAAAACACTGGGGACATGGAAATCACCACCGAGCCGGTGGAGTCTTCAAAAACCCTGAAAAAAATGGGGGCGGAAAACAGGGGGTGATACCACAATGTATCCC
>DATKVL010000026.1:0-1289 GCA_035530115.1 Dehalococcoidia bacterium
CCGTATAATGTTCGGCTGAATCCGAGGAATGTAATTGGAAGGCTAATTAAACTATTGCCTTCGCTGTAATATTTTCTACTCCGTAGAATGAGTCGTTTAATATTCATTTTTAGTTCTCCTTTTCACGTTTTTCCGAACCCAGTTTTTTATGCCTGATGGCATCCACCCTGTTAATACCCTTAGAACCACTCGATTACGTTGAAGATACTTGTTTTCTCGGTCATATCTCCAAATATCAACTCGTTGAGGCCGTTTAATCTCATACTCTAATTGACCCAATAAAATACAGATGGCACTCCACGTTGGATGATCATGACGTTTGATGCTTTTTATCACCCGTATAAACGTATAACTTAGTGGTGTGCCGAGAAGATATGCAGCGTGTCCGAAGGTCCATGTGCTGTCTGCGGTCTGTGGGTTAATGTGGTTTTTCTCTACATCATAAAACCCGAGGGTGTAACCGAAGTGGCGAGCTTTGTATAATGCCCCAGATTCCCATGCGATATTAGGGTAAAAAGGCGTTAAATTCTTCCACGCCTCTTTTGTAAACACTCTGCCTGATCCTCCTGGGGGTGCTTTTGTGGTTCTATGTTTATACTGGATACTGACCCCGGATGCTACGCTTGCTCCATGTTGCTCCATGTTTTCAGTGATTCGTTTAATATAATCTGGGGGAAAAACGGTATCATCTCCTGAAACCATATAGTAGGGTGTGTCTGGTTCGATTGGTTTCAGCATGTTTAGTAGAACCGGAACGCGGGCATAGTTTCTGGGTTCTCGGGTAGGGTAATTGATGCTAATTACTCCCTGTTTTGCGTATTCTTTTAGAATCCTCGGTGTAGCGTCTATGCTTGCGTCATTTGCCACTAGGATCTGAATGGGAACAGTTTGTGCTAGTAGGCTGTCTAGTGTCTGGGGTAATGTTTTCTCTCCATCCCGGCATGGGATAACTACGGTGCAGAAAAGGTTACTCATGACCCTTTAACCACTCCCTATATGCCCAAAGGTTAATCAATTTATGCGCTTCACTCCTACTGCTAGGACAATCGCACCCCAAATATGGACCCGCTTCCTTCTCCCAGATGTCAAGCCAAGGAACACGCCCAGGTTGTTTACGCCTAGTAAGCACCTCTTTAGGCAAAATATCTTGATACATTATACGTAAGAAGCTCTTATTATGATGTTGACTATCCCAATACGGAA
This sequence comes from Dehalococcoidia bacterium, assembly GCA_035530115.1. Lineage (GTDB taxonomy): Bacteria > Chloroflexota > Dehalococcoidia > GIF9 > AB-539-J10 > RBG-13-51-36. The sequence goes on from DATKVL010000026.1 coordinate 1,204, forward strand.
GAGTCCTACGAAGATCAAGCCCAAGAAACGGCATCTCAACCCTGATGTCATAGAATCGGCTCAACTGCTTATGAGTAGGGACGCTA
>DATKVL010000027.1:0-3409 GCA_035530115.1 Dehalococcoidia bacterium
CGAGCTCTTGTTAAAGAAAACGAGCTATTTAAGCCCATGTTACGTAAAGAGGGCTTGCTTACTCGGGATAGTAGAATCAAAGAGCGTAAAAAATACGGACTCAAGCGAGCTCGCAAGGCACCACAATATACCAAGCGCTAACTGTGCTCCAACTTATTGATTGGCAACGTGTGGCTGTTTTTGGGGATTTTCTTTAACCCCAACTTTGACGGTTTCGTAGCTAAGAGAGGATAAGCCGTCAAGCATCGACAATTGTTTAATAACATCCGTTTGCCATTCTGAGCCCTTCGCATCTTGTCCTTACAAGTCCCTTTCCTTTTGTCATTCTGAGCGAAGCGAAGAATCTAACCCCACTCAGGCCTGTCCTGAGCGAAGTCGAAGGATTAAACTCCGCGAAGAATGACATTACTAGACGCTCTCAGGCATCGTGCTATTGCTCCAGACGAGGGGAACAGCTATAATATGAACATGCTGGGGATTAGTCTAGCGGTAGGACGACTGACTCTGGATCAGTTAGGCCAGGTTCGAATCCTGGATCCCCAGCCAATGTGGCGCATTCGTCTAGAGGCCTAGGACACCTCCCTCTCAAGGAGGAGATCACCGGTTCAAATCCGGTATGCGCTACCAAATACCTCTTTTAGCTGATATGCTATTCTGTGAATTCGACCACTACCTCTTTGACGTCCCATAAGGGCTCTATCTTCTCCAGTATTTCGTCCTTTATGTTGTGAACAAACTGGTGGTCTCGAGGTAAATCAACAAGCACCCGGACAGTTCCGTCCTTTACCTTAATATCTTGCACCAGGTTTGTGCGCACCACGTTTAACCCGGTCAGAGGGTTTATAACTTTCCTGAGGCGCTGACGAACTACCTCTACCGTGGTCGGCTTCTTTTCTTTGACCAGGCCATGGCGCTCCTCATAGTTTTGTATGGCTGAGCGTAAGCCTTCTACAGCAAGTACCGAGCAATGGGCTTTAATTTTGGGAAGACCTCCCAGGGCTTCTGAAGCTTCTTTCCAGGTAATGTTCTTTGCTTCATCCAATGTCTTTCCCTTAGCTAGCTCCGTAATTATAGAGCCGGTAGCTATGTTGGAAGCACAGCCGTAAGACTCAAACTTGACGTCCGCGATAGTATTCGTCTTGGGTTCAACCTTTATGTAGACAGACACCATGTCCCCACAGGCTGGGCTGCCTTCGGTTGCCTTACCATCGGGATTCTCAATTTTACCTACGTTGCGCGGGTGTCGAAAGTGTTCCAGTACTATGTCGGTATATGGAAATTTCATCTCTAAGCCTCCTCCTTTTCTTCGTTTTTTCCCAAGGGACTGATGCTTCTCAGTTCTTCCACTGTCTCAGCTAATACTTGGACCACAGCGTCCACATCTCCCACGGTGTTATAACGCCCAAAGGTGAAGCGTATTGACCCGTGTGCCCTTTCGTGGTCGCCGCCTATCCCAGTGATAACGTGGCTGGCCTCCAGAGAGCGGCTGAAGCAGGCGGAGCCGGTGCTCACGGCAAAACCACGCATATCAAGATGCAGGGTCATGGACTCACCCTCCACAAAGTGGAAGGTGATATTGGCATTCTGTGGGAGCCTCTTCCGGCGATGGCCATTCAGGGTGCTGTGTGGTATCTCGGCAAGCATGCGGTCAATAAGGTGATCACGCATTTCTTGCAGGCGCTTGGTTTCTTTGGGGGTGACCAGTTCCACCGCTTTGGCAAATCCCACCGCGCCAGGTATATTTTCCAACCCCGCCCGGAGATTGAATTCCTGAAATCCGCCGTCCATCCACTTGGCTATTTGTGTTCCTTGGCGGATGCACAGGCCTCCGGTGCCCCTGGGGCCATGGATGGTGTGTGCCGATACAGTGACCAGGTCCACGGCTATCTTCTTCATGTCCAGGGGGACCCGCGTAAAGGTATGAGTAGCATCAGTGTGGAAAAGCACCTCTCTTTCACGGCAGATACCCCCGACAGCTTCGATATCCTGAATGGTACCTATTTCCTGGTTGGCATGCTGGATGGAAACCAGAATGGTCTCATTGCTTATGGAATCTCTGAGTTGGTCAAGGTCCACAAAGCCCTCCCCATCCACATCCAGATAGGTCACCTGAAAGCCCTGTTTTTCCAGCGCTTGTGCGCTGTGAAGCACAGGGAAATCCTCGATCTTTGACACAATTATGTGTTTGCCTTTCTTCTTACTGAGGGCCAGTGCCACTCCTTTGAGGGCAATGTTAGAGGACTCGGTGCTTCCCGAAGTAAAAATGAACTCTTCGGGAGCAGCACCTAAAGCATTGGCCAGAGCCTCTCTGGCTTCGTCTAATGCCTCTCGAGCTTCTATCCCCTGAGAATAGCCAAACTCTGAGGTGGCAACTGCGTATGTATCAAAGAGATACGGTCTCATCGCCTCCAGCACCCGCTCATCCAAACGAGTAGCCGCTGCGTTGTCCAGGTAAATAAGTCTGTCTACCATTTCCTCCTCCGTCATATAAAAAGGGTTATTGTTGATTCCTTAGCCTCATCTATGTAGGTACCAACTGCACAGTAATCCGATATCAAATCATCACGGAGGTCTTCTTTCTTTATACCCATTATCTGCATTGTCATGTCGCAGGCGAGTATCTTCCCTCCAAGCTCGTGGAAGTCCTGTAGCAGCCTCTCCAGAGACGCCGCCCCGGCTTTCTTCATCCTCCGCTTGACCATCCATTTACCAAGGCCCAGCATGTTCATTTTAGACAGAGGCCCCTTTTCCAGCCCCCCTTTCTTGAGGCGCTGGAGACCCCAGAAGGTGAAGAACAGTGATGCTTCCATCCCCATGGCAAGGGCCCCGTTGGCTACAATAAAGGCGCTAAACACCTTATCCATGTCGCCGCTATGAACTATTATAGTAACTTTGCCAGCCATAGTCTTTTCCTCCTCCTACTTACGTATTTTTATTTTCCACACCCCACCTTCCTCTTGCACACCAATGAGCTCCAGTCCCAAAGCCTTTACCGCCATCGGTATCTCTTTTTTGGAAGCAGGATGCGTTCCGATAACCTCCACAATATCGCCCTTTTTTGCTTTCCTCAAAGCCTTGCGAGTCTCAACTAAAGGAATAGGGCAAGTTTCACCTGTGCAATCCACCTTTATTTCAGCCATTTCGCATCACCTCCATATAAACCTACAGGTACCACTATAGCCATGAAGAGCTGTGAAGAATTGTTCCAACCTCGTCGTCTTACTCAGTCCCTCCACCAGCTTTCCTGCCGCGCACCGGGATTTTTTCGAGCTCATCTACTCTATGAGCTTGAACATTCTCTTCGGCGCTCCGCAGACGGGACATTTTTCAGGGGCTTCCCCCTCAACCGTGTTGCCGCAATATTGGCAAACGTAAATCGGTTTCTCCCCGATAGTCTCACCCTTTTCAA
>DATKVL010000028.1:0-2313 GCA_035530115.1 Dehalococcoidia bacterium
AGCCCAAACCTTGTAGGGAAGCGTGTCATCTTTGCGGCTCACACCGAGGCGGGCGTTTATCAGTCTTGTTAGGTCGTATATGTCATTCGAGAGTCCTAGAAGCTCCTCAAGGGACGTTTCGTTTCCAGTTACATATTTGTAGAAGTTCGCATAGTGCCGTTCGCTCAGCCCAAGTTCAATCCAAGGCAACCGGCAAACACCAAGCATGTCAAACAACGGGCGCACTTTCTGGTGATATATCACGGTGTCAACCTTCTCGTCGTTAGTCCAGTTCTGACCCTCTTCCATTTCCTTGGCAATGGTCCAAGCCCGTGTGTGATGTGCGCCTATATCTGAGGTAGCATAGGCCAGACCCATGGAAATGCTGGCGCGGCTGTCATAGGCCGACTGCTCAAGGCCCTTGACCTGGAGGATGATTTTGTCCATTTCGGGCCAGTTCCCGATAATACGGTGAGAGCCATCAGCAAGGATGTCACCGATGCCCTGCCGGTGAGCGATTTTCTGTATCAGTCCCAGGATGGCATCCTCATCTCCCCAGGCGATCTCCCTGCCATCGAGATCGCTGAGCGACAAAATCCCCTTTTCGTACCCCTCTATTGTAGCTCCCACGATGCTACCTGTGGAAATTGTATCTATACCCAGTTCATCGCACAGTCGGGTTGCAGAAAGTATCGCAGCGAAGTTGTCAATCCCCAAGTTTGGTCCCAGCATAGCACAGGTTTCATATTCTGGTCCCTCAACCACCGTGCCCGTATATTTCCCGCTCTTAACGAGGCAAATATTGCCGCAACACATGGAACAGGAAAAGCATGCACTATCACCTATCTTATAGTGATTTACCATTGTTGTGCCGTTGATCTGGTCGTGCCTGGCAAAAACGCTATCCTTGAAATTGTATGTAGGCAGAATACCCTTCTCATTGGCGTAATCGATGACATTCATCAGGCCTTCTTGCTGCCACAGTTTGAAATACTTATGTTCCTCCATATATTTGAAAGCTTGTTCAGCCTCCGCCATTAGCCCGGCCACATCATAGACGGGAAGGTCCATGTGCCCCCGAACAACAATTGCCTTGAGGTTCTTGGCCCCCATGATTGCGCCCATCCCAGCCCTGCCGGCATTGCGGCTCCAGTCGGTGTTGACACAGGCGAACCTGACCATGTTCTCGCCTCCGATGCCTATCGTAGCAACATGGACAGCGTGGGTACCCAGTCGCTCTTTAATCATTCCTTCGGCTTCCAGACAGCTTTTTCCTTTCAGCTCGGGCATGGGAAGGATTGTCGTTTCACTATTGTCGATGAAAAGAACAGATAGTTCCGGCGCCTTGCCGGTAACGGAGAGAACATCAATTCCCGTTTGTCGGAGCTCGATACCGAAGCCACCACCCATGGAAGAATCACCGTAGAGCCCGGTAGCTGGTGAGATGGCGACAAAGGAGTTCTTTCCCGATGAGGGCAGGTAAACCCCGGTCAGAGGTCCCGGCGCGACAACCAGAAGATTCTCAGGGCCAAGGGGGTCTATCTTGAAATCATGCTTCTTTAGATTGTCCCAGACCAACTTCGCGCCAAAGCCACGTCCCCCGATATACTTTTCGATGAAGGCGTCCGCAGTGGTTCGGCGCTCAGCAGTGCCTTTCGTAAGGTCTATGTGGAGGTGTTGCTTAAAATATCCACTCTTTATGCTCATAGCTCTTCTTTTCCTACCTCGGCATAGCGGATGACCTTCTTTTCGCCCTTCTCATAGAACTCAATTTCCTTCATCTGAGTGTAGCTCAGGACGTTGTTGAGACGCCTGGATTCGCCCAGGGCAGCCTCCGGTATGAGCCTGAGTGCTCCCTTGGGACATTTCCTGACACACTCCGGGTCTCCTCCACACATATCACACTTGATGGGCAGGTCATAATCTGCATGTATATATATCGCTCCAAAAGGACAGGCTTCCACGCATTTGTAACAGGAAGTGCAATTCTCCTCGTCCAGTTGCACAACGCCATCAATCCATCGCAAGGAATCAGAGGGACATATTTGCGCACATGCGGGTACTTTACATTGGCTGCACACAATCGGCATTCTCACGACCGGATGAGGGTATGTGGTCAAGACTCTTATCGCCGCCTTCTTGGGATTGTTCACTCCGAAATGTTTGATTGCACATACAAGTTCACAGATCCTGCAACCGGAACACTGCTCAGGGATTACCGTTAGCTTTTTCGACATCAGATGGTCCCCGGAAGATTCGTGTAATTATTATCCCTGGATGGCGAGATTGTCAACGAGGGCAAAGAGGTACTGTTGCATTGGCAAACGTGGCATA
>DATKVL010000029.1:0-11392 GCA_035530115.1 Dehalococcoidia bacterium
GGAAGGCACCAAGTTCCTTCCTGTTGGGGAAACAGGCGAATTGGTATTCAAAGGACCCAATGTCTTCCCGGGATACTGGGGGAAACCGGAAGAAACCAAGGAAGTTTTGATGGAAATCGACGGTGAAACCTGGCTGCGCACCGGCGACCTGGCAAGAATGGATGAAGAGGGCTATTTCTACTTCTACGATAGGAAGAAAGATATGATTAAATACAAAGGTCTGCAAGTATTTGCCAGAGAGGTAGAGGAAGTGCTTACTTCTCATCCTCAGGTCAGGGAAGCCGGCGTCATCGGGGTCCCCGACCCCGAGGTTGGCGAGAGGGTTAAAGCCATCGTCGTTCTTGAGTCAGAAGCCAGAGGGAAAGTGTCGGAAGAAGAAATTACGAAGTATTGCGCTGGAAAGCTGGCTGGGTACATGGTACCCAAGATAATCGAGTTCAGGGGCGAGGTGCCCAAGACGGACATCGGCAAGGTATCACGCCGCGAACTGAGAGAGGAGGAGTTATAGAATGGCGCCATTTTTCGAAGTAGAAAACTTGACCAAGCGTTTCGGCGGACTGGTCGCCGTCAACAATGTTAGCTTCCAAATAGGCAGGGACGAAATCGTGGGCCTGATTGGGCCTAATGGTTCCGGGAAGACTACCCTGGTGCGGTGCATAATCGGCATATTTAAGCCCGAGTCCGGAAAAGTCCGGTTTAAGGGCGAGGACATAACCAGATGGCGTCCCTGGAAAATCGTCCAGAGAGGGCTCGTAGGGACTTTCCAGGTAGTTAAGCCATTCCGCCGCCTCCCTGTTATTGCCAATGTCATGGTTGGTTGCCTGTGCCCGCGGATAACCAGGAGCGGTGAATGGACCAAGACCACCGCGGTGAAGGCACGGGACGCGCTGGAGTTCGTGGGTATTGTCGACCGGGCTCTTGAGCCAGCCTCCAACTTATCTCACGGGGACCTGAAACGACTGGAGGTGGCCAGGGCCATTTCTACCGAGCCCGAACTCCTTATCCTCGATGAACCCTTCGGGGGACTTAATCCTGCCGAAACAGAGCTTGTCGCTAAATCCATGAAAAGATTGCACAAGGGAGGTCGGTTCGGCAGGCTTCATAGCGAAGGACCGGCTATGCTGATAATCGAGCACAAGCTAAGTGAGCTCATGAAAATAGTTGACCGTGTGATTGTCCTCAATTATGGAGAAATCATCACCCAGGGTACACCCCAGGAAATAGTCAAAAACCCCGCCGTGATTGAAGCTTATACCGGCAAGGAGGTGCTCATTGCTTGAGGTAAAAAATTTAACTGTCCGCTACGATACAGCCACCATCCTGGATGAAGCCAGCCTGACGGTGGAAAAGGGGGAACTGGTCGGGCTCATCGGTCCCAACGGCGCCGGCAAGACTACTATCCTTCGCGCTATCGCTGGTTTGATAAACTGGGACAGGGAAATGCTCAGGGGCACCAGGAAGTCCGATGTAACCTTTGAAGGCAGCATCGAATTTGAAGGGGAAAGGATTGACAAGCTAGCGGCATTTGAAATCGCCAAGAGGGGTCTCCAGCTTTGCCCGCAAATGGGTCGGCCTTTTGTCGAGATGAATGTCAGGGATAATCTCCTGGCTGGAGCCTACCTGTGCAAGAACCAGAGAGAAGTTGATGAGAGCCTGGCCAGAGTTTATGAGCTGTTTCCCAGGCTGAAGGAGAGGAAAAAGCAGCTATCCGGGACTTTATCCGGTGGGGAACGGCAGATGCTGGCTGTTGGCCGCTCCCTCATGCGCCGTCCTAAATTGATGTTAGTCGATGAACCGTCCAGCGGGCTGGCCCCCAAGATAAAGGATGACCTGTTCAAGCGCGTGGAGGAGATTTACCACGAACTGGGAGTCACCATACTCCTGGCTGAGCAGGATATCAGCTTTGCCTTTGCCCTCTCCAAGAGGAACTATGTCGTGTCGGGGGGACACATCATCGCCCAGGGAACAGCCGAGGAATTACTCAAGGATGAGACTATCAGGAAGACATACCTGGGCATGTAATAACCACCCCGCAGATTTATAAATCGAATTTACGAGATCCCCAGAAGGCCTTAATGGTGTAGTGGCGGGATTCATCCCCGCCACTACAAAACTCAAATGGCAAAATCCAAATAACAATTGAAATCCAAATGCTTAAATGCCAAAGCTACTCCGTTTTATCCTTTGGATTTTGGGCTTGATTTGACATTGTTTAGGATTTAGATATCAGGATTTAGGATTTGGCTAGTGAGATTGCCGCGCTTCGCTCGCAATGACAAAAAAAAGAAAGGGCTCGCAGTGACACCCCCTTCATGTCGTTGCGAGGAGCGTAGCGACGAAGCAATCTCAGTGGGGTAGGGGATTGGTTCGTTTCGCTTGCAATCACAGGGGAGTGGAGGGAAATAGAGTTGCCCCCTTTTTAGTGTAGGGAGGCACCACAGGCCCGGCATTCTCGACGCCAGGCCGCATTAGTTAGCTTGCACCGCGGACACTCTCGCTCTATCTTGTCCCGTATCCACACGGCAACTCCTTCAGGCATGAAAAGCAGTATCAATATTATTATAACGGTCATAATCAGCATCCGGTACGGATCAGCAGGAGTTAACCGGATGAAGTCCATGCCGACGTAAAGGGTAAAAACCCCCACCACCGGTCCGTAGATGCTGACGATACCGCCGAATACTACCCATATTATGGCCAGGAACGATTGTGTGACGGAGAAGTAGGCAGGGCTGGCCATGGTTCTGTAATGGGCAAAAAAGGCACCCGCAAGCGCGGCGAAAAAGCCGCCGATGGCAAAAGCCAGTATCTTGTATCTTATGGTGTTTATTCCCGTGGCACGGGCGGCAATCTCGTCTTCTCGGATGGCATGGAAGATAAGCCCCGTCCTGACATACTTGCTCCCGGCATCGGTGAGCTTCCACATTATGAGCACCGATACGGTCATCAATATCAAACACATGTAGTAGGAATCTATCGGCGAGCCGGCCAGAGCAGGTATCCCACGTATTCCATAGTCACCGCCGGCGATATCTATGGGTATGGAGCGGATTACTCTCTCCAGTATGATGGGAAACGCCATCGTAAGCAGTGACAGGTAGGGTGGTCTCAGTCTGAGAGCCGGAAAACATGTAGCCACTCCAATCCCTGTACCGATGAGGGCCCCGAGCGGTATTGTTACCGCCGGTTGCAAACCAAGATGTTTGTAGAGCAGCGCCGAACCGTAAGCACCCGCCCCGAAGAACAGGGCATGCCCAAAATTTATCTGTCCAGTATAGCCAGATAGCAAATCCCAGCTTACGGCAAAAATAGCGAAGAGGGCGGCTACAGTCATCAGGCGCATTGGATAGGCGGCGGTGGTAAACAGTGGGAAAACAAACAGGAAGACAAAGAAAATAACGGCGAGAAGGCGCCCGGGAACAGGTAATATGCCCCAGCGGAAGTCCTTTAGCAGCCGTCTCACCAATTTACAGTTTCTCCTCTTCGAATACCGTCCCGAACATTCCCTGGGGTCTCACCGCCAGCACTATGACCATAGCGAGCATGGCAAATGCATTACTCAAATAACCGTGGGTCGGGAATAGGGACACCGTTGCTGCCTCTATCAAGCCAACAAAAAAGGCGGCAATAAAAGCTCCTTTGAGACTTCCCAGCCCTCCCAGGATTATAACCACCAGAACCATCATCAAGGGAGGCAGCCACATATAATTGTTAAGTCCTCCCTCCAATGGAGGCAGGAAGATGCCAGCCACCGCTGCCAGGGCTGTGCCCATCCCTACGGTTATCATCAGTATCTTGGACACGCTTATCCCCATAAGGTTGGCAACCTCGGCATCCTGGGCCACCGCCCTGACGGCGACGCCCAGCCTTGTCTTGGATAACAGCAGCCACAACAGGATAACGACCCCCGTGGCTACGCCCAGTGTCAGTATATACTGGTTGGGGACTGGATACCCCAATATCATTGTGGCTCCACTTATAACAAGGGGAATGTTGCGCGGCAGAGCCCCGAACAGGGGAGTTATTAACTCCTGAATAGCCATGCCCATGGCGATGGTCATCAACAGCACAGCGGCGTGGTGCTCGCGGATGCGGTTAATAAGGAACCGGTAAACCAGCAAACCTAGCAGGCCTGTGCCGACCACCGTGACGGCGATTGATTCAGGTAGGCCCCAGCCAGAATTAACTGCCAAAAACCATATGCCGTAAGCCGCCAGCATCATAAATGCCGTATGAGCCAGGTTGATGATCCGACCCACGCCGTAAATAAGGGCAAGCCCCGACGCCAGGATGGCATACGTACTTCCTCTCACCAGGGTCAGAATTATGATTCGCTCAATAATCATGGCACTTTTTATCCCAAAAACTTCCTGTCATTGCGAGCGAAGCGTGGCAATCTCTGGGATTGTGGAGTCTGTTCCGAAGCATAAGTGAGGAAGCCCGTGAGCCCTGCAATAACAGAAGAAGAGTCCAAAATAAGGCGGGGATAAACCCCGCCCATATGTTGTCTGATTCTGACCGCCCGTTCAATTTTGGACATCTTAGAAGACTTCACCTTCCGTGCAATTGGCAGATAATATATATCACGCGCCTCCGCCTTGTCAAGGTTTTCTCTGGTTTTTCCAGATTTTCCGACAATTTTATCTCAAACTTAACTGTCATTGCGAGCCCCGACTTGTCGGGGCGTGGCAATCTCGTCGGCTAATATCTAAATCCTAAACAATATCAAATGGCCAAAATGCAAAGGCCCAAACGGTTTTGCAATTTGCAGTTTAGAATTTGCTTGCAATTTGGTGCTTGGAGTTTAGAATTTGGAACTAGCAGGGGCAGGTCTTGTCCCCCCTCATAATGGCGAGAGTGAAGGGAAAAAGGACAAATTCAGCGTCTTTGGGCTCAGCCAGCTCTCCTTCTACTTTTAGTCCAGGTGGGTCTCTTGCCGTGCACGAAGAAAATTACCAGTCCTGCTACTGCCACCGCCACTATAAACGCGCCAATCAATTGCCAGTTGCTCGTAATTTCCTCAGAGATGGCATAGAGCTTGCTGTCATATGAGCCAGCATAAACGGTGCCATCGGCCCCAATGGCGGGGGAAGATTGAACCCAATTCCCGGTGATGAAGCTCCACTTCTCGGTGCCATCCGGGTCTATGGCATAGAGCTTATTATCAAATGAACCGACGTAGATGGTGCCATCAGCACCAATAGCGGGGGAAGAAAAGATTGGACTGCTAGTGGCGAAGCTCCACTTTTTGCTGCCATCGGGGTTTACGGCATAGAGATTCCCATCAGCAGAGCCGACATAAACAGTGCCATCAACCCCAATAGCGGGGGAAGAGTCGACAGCGCCGCCGGTGATGAAGCTCCACTTCTCGCTGCCATCGGGGCTTACAGCATAGAGATTCCCATCAACAGAGCCGACATAAACAGTGCCATCAATCCCAATAGCGGGGGAAGACTCAATATCGTCGCCAGAGGTGAGCCTCCATCTCTCGCTGCCGTCCGGATTTATGGCATAGAGATTATTATCGAAGGAGCCGAAATAGATAGCGCCATCAGTTCCTATGGCAGGAGAGGAGGTGACATATCCGCCGGTGGCAAAGCTCCACTTCTCGGTGCCGTCGTGATCTACGGCATAGAGATTCCCATCGACAGAACCGAAATAGATGGTGCCATCAGCCCCTATGGCGGGAGAGGAGAAGACCGCGTCGCCGGTGGCAAAGCTCCACTTCTCGGTGCCATCGGAGTTTATGGCGTAGAGATTGTTATCGTGAGAGCCGACATAGACAGTGCCGCCAGCCCCTATGGTGGGAGAGCAGAGGATTTTGTCACTGGCGTTGAAGCTCCATTTCTCAGCGCCATCGGGGTTTATGGCATAGAGATTGTCATCATAAGAGCCGACATAGATGGTGCCATCAGCCCCTATGGCGGGAGAGGAGCTAATATATGTGCCAGCGGCAAAGCTCCACTTCAGGAACGGGTTTTCAGGGCCGCTGTAAGGGCTTCTGCTGGTACGCTGTGAATTCTGGCCGAACATCGGCCAGGGGCTATTGGCAAGTTGAGCCTGGGCGGTGTTCGGCAGGATGAGAGAAGTCAACGACAACAGCACCAGGCAGGGGATAATCCCTAAAGCTATCAAAAATCTTGACCTGTTCATAGACAACCTATTGACGTGGTGTTTAGATACTATAACAGCTCAGTTTTTTCAGAATTCCTAGCTTATACTATATCATCCCCACGCTGTCAAGCGGGTGCCGAATTCCTTTTTGTCGTGGTAAGACCTTTACTCTGTCGTCACTGCAAGCACCAACTTATCGGTGCGTGGCAATCCACGCAATTAAATTCCAAATCCTAATCTCTAAGCTCTAAACAAGTCCAAATATGGAAAGTCAAATCTGTAAACAGTTTGGTCATTTGTATTTGGGAGCTTGATATTGTTTAGGATTTCCCTCTCAGAGATTGCTTCGTCGCCTTTGGCTCCTCGCAATGACACGGAAGAGGGAGAATAATTCGCAATGACAAGAGTCCGCTGCTAAAAAATAAAAGAGCGGTGACCCCGGGTGAGCCCGGGGTCACCGCCAGGTCTAGCAATGGCTAGTAGCCTTACTGCGGTTGCCCTTTAGAAGTGGTTGATTGTACTCGCCGGTATTTGGAGGGCCACCGTGCCGGTGAACTCAAAGTTCCAGTCACCGTACTGGTCAATCAACGAAGGATCATCAAGGTCCACCGGCCAGACACCGACCTTCTCCCAGGCACTCCCGGTATACTGCCACTGGGCACCAATGCCCGTCGCCCGACCAGGACCGGGGCAAAGGTCATGAGTGGTGTTTGGTGGCATTAGCCAGTCGTTCAGGTCGTATACATAGCCGTAGGTGTCGATGGGATATATCTCCCGCACCTGTGCCTCGGTGAGTCCGGGCACCCCGGAAACCTCCCTGCCAGGCTGCTGGAAAAGGCAGTTAGTGCCAGTCGTGGCCACTATGGCGTTCGCCGGGTCTTCAAGCCACTCAATAATATCCTCAGCCTTGGCCTTGCCAACTCCCCCTTCCACGTAACCCACGTCTTCGAGGCAGGCTTGCAGAAGGAAGCAAGCGTCATAGGTCGCTGCCGTGTATAGCGGGTACTCTCCTCCAGAATAGGTCATGAATGCACTGAGGAAAGCAGCCGTCTTGCTGGTCTGCGCTACCCCGCTCGCCCAGGTATCGAGGATAACGTGATAACCCTGGGCACCCGGCGCAGACGTCCACGGCGCTTTAAGCTGGGCGTATACATTAATGCCTACCGACATAGGACAGATTACATCTAATCCTGCGTAAGTGGCCAGAGTACCAGCAAAGTAAACGCCCATAGCCCCGGAGTATATGGGGATGATAATGTGAGGATTATAGCTGCCGGCTATGTCCGCCAGTGCCCCAATTGTAGATGCTGAATCCAGAGAGCTTACCAGATATGTTTCTTTAAGCGTGATATTCAGGGCGGCCAGCCCGTCCTCGATTATTGGAACTTGTTCATCTCTGGACCACTTCAAATCCTCGGCCACTATGCAGGCGTCGAGTTGAGCAACGGCCGTCATATTGAGTGCTTCTCTCAGCTGTATTGCCACTGCGTTTATATTTCTCAGGACGTTCAAGGCCAGGAAGTACTCATTGTATGGGGTGGTCTTGAACCAGTACTTGTACGTGTCGTAATCGGTGACCACGCTGTGTTGCAGCAACTCTGTGGCAGCACCACAGTTGAAGAAAATCACCTCGGCATCCATAGCCACGTCTCGGTAGTATTCCACGGCTTCTGTTCGGAAACCGCCCATGACGAAGTCCACGTCGTCTATGGCTGCCGCCATAGCAAGCGCGCCCGACTCACCAGTTTCATCCGTGGCTTCATTAGTATCTATGAGCTGCAAGGTGATATTGTGAGCCACGCCGCCTATGACTACTCCGCCCCCGCCATTAATGACACCCTTTGCCACCGTGGCGCCAAGATTCTGAAATATACCGGTAACATGGTCAAATTCGCCGGCTATACCAATTACAATCTCGGTATCTTCGAAGGTGTAGATTACTTCTTCTGGTTCTACGGGCTCACCACAGCCGGGCAGGACCAACCCTAGCACTAATAGAGTGCCGATAATTAGAAATAAAATCTTTTTCATTACTTTTTAACCTCCTTTTTGATTTAAGTTACCTAGTTGATTTAGGTTACCTAAGCTTACATCTGGTGCTGGAATAAACCGGTCGACCTCCCGTTGCCTCCAGCAACCTTGATCTTTATGCATTATGCCTATAGAACCACCTCCTTGCTTGCTTCTGGTCTCCAGGTTCTTATTGCCCGCTGGGGCAAGTAAGTCATAGGGAGACCCAAAAAACTAGTTGAAACCTCGACCTTTCGATTATATCCAGTACTTGTTGTCAATTTATCTACTGCCAGGTCCGCCCGAGCCTCCATTTTTCCCCATATACCTACTTTAATCATATCCTATCTCCCAGTCTTTGTCAATCAACCTTATCCCTTGTGTGCGCTTTACTCTGTCCTTTTTTCCTTTGATATTTGAAGTGTAACATCTAAATGTTAAGATGCCGTTAAAATTCAGGGTATGTGGCAATTTTTCGAAAAAGGGGTCAGGCGGAGATAAACTCCGCCACTACACCCCCGACCGTAGGGGCGGGACTTGTCCCCGCCCACTCTTTTTGTCATTGCGGGCGAAGCGCGGCAATCCCATAGACTAAATTCCAAATCATAAACAATGTCAAATGACAAAGCTCAAATGAGGAGAAGCAGTGGTTTTGACATTTGCGTCTGGTTAAGGGCGGGGCTTGTCCCCGCCCGCATCGTACCCGCCCACGAGGCGGAGATGAACTCCGCCACTACATTAATACGTTAATTTGTAGGGGCGGGTCTTGTCCCCGCCCACATCGTCCCCTGCCCTGGTAAACCCCTATTGGCAAGCAATGTCCAGCCACTCGAGGTAATCCTCACTGCCAGCAATAATAGGCAGGGCGATGATTTCAGGCACTTCATAACTGTGCATTCTTTTTACCATCTCAACTATTTCAGAAAACAGCGATGCTTTGGTTTTAACCAGCAGGAGGCTCTCCCGGGCTGAGTCAAGCTTGCCTTCCCACCGGAAAAGCGAATCCACCCTGGGCACGATGTTTGCACAGGCAGCCTTTTTTCCCTTAACAAGCGACTCAGCAATCCTATGAGCTTCTTCCTCGCTGCCGGCAGTGATAAGGACAATTATCCTGTCTGTTTTCTTCACAATTCCCGACCTATCTCAAGCATCTTGTCCACGGCAGCTTTGGCCCTGAGCCGAATTCCCTCGGGAACCTTTACCTCGGGACTCATCTCCTCCAGAGACCACAAAACTTTCTCCAGGGTAATCAACTTCATGTTGGGACATATTGCCTGCTCGGAAATAGGAATAAACCTCTTGCCGGGATTCTCTTTTTTAAGTCGGTGTATTATCCCTACCTCCGTACCCACAACCATCTCTCTGACTTCATCTCGCCGGGCATACCTACACATCCCGCCGGTGCTGAGCACTTCGTCAACCAGGGCAATGACCTCCGGCCGGCACTCCGGATGAACTACTACCTTAGCTTGAGGATACTCCTGCCTCAACTCCTTTATCCTCTCGGGCTTTATCCTGACGTGGGTGGGGCAGAAGCCGGGCCAGAGAATCATCTTTTTGCCCGTCCTGGCCGAGACGTAATGCCCGAGATACTGGTCAGGGACAAATAATATCTCTCGAGCATCCAGGCTTTCTACGACCTTGACGGCATTGGCGGAGGTACAACAGATATCCGATTCCGCCTTGACTTCGGCTGAGGAGTTAACGTAGCAGACCACCACTGCTTGAGGATGTTCCTTTTTCTTCACCCGTAAGCGTTCCGCAGTAATCATATTCGCCAGGGGGCAGCCAGCGTTTATATCAGGAAGCAAGACCACTTTTTCTGGGCAGAGGATGGAGGCTGTTTCCGCCATGAACTGAACTCCGCAAAACACGATTACGCCAGCATCGGTTTCGGCAGCCCTCTGACTCAGCTCCAAAGAATCGCCGACAAAGTCGGCTATATCCTGAACCTCACCCAGTTGATAGTTGTGGGCAAGGATAACAGCATTCCTTCTTTTCTTAAGAGCTGAGATTTTCTCTACCAGTTCAGCATCCCTATTTTCCATCCGTGGCTATCCTCCCGGCATGGGTGTACACATTCATCCTCTTTCCTCTGACGAAGCCCACCAAGGTCAGGCCCAAATCGTCAGCTAATATCACCCCCAAGCTAGTAGGGGCGGACTTAGAGACAATTATGGGGACATTTCTTCTGGCTACCTTGAGCAGTATCTCCGAAGAGATCCTTCCGCTGGTGATTATTATGTGGTCATCCGTCGTTATGTCATTTAGAAGGCATTCGCCAAAAATTTTATCTATGGCATTATGCCTTCCTATATCTTCGCTGAATACTATGATGTTCGTGGTATCACACAAGGCGGCGCTATGCACACCACCGGTCGCCCGATAAATCTGAGAGTGATGTTGAAACTCGTTCACTAGAGCTAAGACCTCGAGAGTTGATATTTCAAGCCGAGATTCGACCCTCACTTGACCTTGAGCATCAGCGGCGCTATAGAAAGAGACCCCCCTCCCACATCCTGAAGTTATGAACCTCTTAAACAAAGCATGACCGGCAAGCTCTTCATCCCCTTCAGTTTCTACCCGCACCACGCCTCGTCGGTCATCAACCAGTATCTTCTTAATCTCATCTTTACTCTTAAGTAATCCCTCCGAGAAAAGGAAACCGACCGCCAAATACTTTAGATTTGTCGGGGAACAGAGCAAGGTTACCAGCTCCTGGTTGTTTAAGATGATAGTAAGGGGAAACTCTTTAGCCACTACATCTTCAATGCTGCTGCCCCCTCTTTCACTAAGCTTCAATATAGAAATCTTCTCTGTCCCATTATCCATTTTTTTCTATCCTTACCTGGTCTTCAGCCTTAACAAACCCACCACGAAATACCTTGGCAAATATTCCTTCTTTAGGCATGATGCATTTGCCTATCTGCCGATAGATTGCACACCCGCTATGACATTCCTTGCCAATCTGGGTAACCTCAAGAAGGGCGTCCTTTCCAATGGAGATTTTTGTGCCTACAGGCAGGGAGACGAGTTCCACCCCTTGGGTGGTGAGATTTTCAGCAAAATCACCGGGACCTACCTCGAAGCCCAGCCTTCTCATTTTATTGATACTTTCCATCGCCAGCAGGCTCACCTGCCGATGGGTACAGCAGTCAGCGTGGGCATCGCCAACAAGGCCGTAGTCTTCCTCAAGGATACCTTCGACTACAGCTTCCTTTTTCGTACCCTTCTCTTCACTCATACAGACGGCAATTATTTTAGCCAT
>DATKVL010000030.1:0-1009 GCA_035530115.1 Dehalococcoidia bacterium
AAGGGATGGTGCCGGACAAGAGGGGATTTCTTTTTCTGTCGAGGACAAGCTGAAGATTTGCCAGAAGCTAGATGAGCTGGGCATTGACTTCATCGAGGGTGGCTGGCCCGGCTCTAACCCTAAGGATTCTGAGTTCTTTGCCAGAGCACAGAATTTGCGCTTGGCCCATTCAACCCTGGTTGCCTTTGGCAGCACCAGGCGCATGAATTCTCGGGTGGAAGAAGACCTTAATCTCCAGGCCTTGCTTCAAGCCAAAACCAAGGTGGTCACTATTGTAGGAAAAGCCTGGGATAAGCAGGTAACCCGGGTTCTGGAAACAACACTGGGAGAAAACCGCGGCATGATTACAGATTCCATAAGTTACCTCAGAGCAAAAGGGCTCAGGGTTTTCTTCGATGCCGAGCACTTCTTCGATGGATATAAAGGTAATTCTGAATATGCCTTGCAGGTGGTGACGGCTGCAGCTAAAGCTGGTGCGGAATGCGTGGTTCTTTGCGATACCAATGGCGGCAGCCTGCCACAACAGATAACGGAGGCTATTAGAGCTGTTAAGAAGGCAAGCCCTGTCCCTTTGGGCATTCACACCCATAATGATGTCGAGCTTGCCGTGGCTAACTCCCTGGTTGCTGTGGAAGCGGAGGTTATTCAGGTTCAAGGGACCATTAATGGCTATGGCGAGCGCTGCGGCAACGCCAATCTCTGTTCCATCATACCAACTTTGAAACTTAAGATGGGCATTGATTGCATTACTGACGAGCAGCTAAGCAAGCTCAGCGACGTCTCTCGCTATATATCAGAACTGGCCAATATGCCTCATTATGACCGGTTTCCTTATGTGGGTGATGATGCCTTCACTCATAAAGCTGGAATTCACGTATCTGGCTTAATAAAATGGGAGGATAGTTACCAGCACATAAATCCGATGCTAGTAGGTAGCCGCCCGCATGTTGTTGTCTCCGAACTGGCTGGGAAGGGAAGTATTATCTTTAAAGCTAAAGAGCGTGGACTA
>DATKVL010000031.1:0-15535 GCA_035530115.1 Dehalococcoidia bacterium
CGACCCAGCCAGAAGTAAGGGATCCGTTGACTCGAGTGAGATGCCGAGTCCGGCTGCCGTGGTAATACTCGGAAACTGAAAGGAGAAACCGGTTAACTCAAGTATTACGGATATGATCAAGTAGACTGCTGCAGCAGCCGCGCCAGCTTTGATCCCCCGTCCGAAATCAGCCATTTATCTCACCTCACTATACATTCGGCAAAGCCTACTTCCCCGGCCGTATAAAGTGCTACGACTGCCAGCTCAGGAAAGGATAGGTTATATTGTCAATGATATTCCAGATATAAGCGGGGTTAGTCTGGTTCAGAGTGATTGCGATTATGTTCCATGCCGCCTCTGAGAAGGTGGCGATGTCCTGCATTTCTGCCGTAGTCTTGCCCGTGCCGCCATCCGAAGTAGCTTGCCCGCTGGTTTCGGTATCCCAGAAGGAGTTGCTGACAGTACTCCTCATATTCTTTCCCACCAGACCGCCAACTGATGAATTGCCAGTCACACTGGCTGTAGAATAGGAGTTGCTCACGGTGCCATCGAAGGTATCTCCCATCAGACCGCCAACAGTATAATTGCCAGTGACGTTGCCATTGGAATAGGAGTTGAGCACAGCACCGCTGTTGCCTCCCATCAGACCGCCAACGCTCGAATTGCCACTCACACTGTTCGTGGCATAGCAGTTGCTAACAGTGCCGGCACCAGTTCCCACCAGGCCGCCAACTGACGAATCGCCAGTCACGTTAGCACTGGAATAGGAGTTGCTCGCAGTGCCAAAGTCATATCCCACCAGACCGCCAACATTATAATTGCCAGTCACACTGCCTGTGGAGTAAGAGTTGTTCACAGTGCCAAGGTTCTGTCCCACCAGACCGCCAACACCAAAGTTGCCAGTCACGCTGCCTGTGGAATCGGAGTTGCTCACAGTGCCATCATTCAATCCCACCAGACCGCCAACAAAATAATCGCCAATCATGTTGCCTGTGAAATAGGAGTCGCGCACAGCGCCATGATTCCATCCCACAAGAGTGCCAGCAAACGCATGGCCAGTCACAGTGGCATTCACCACGCCGATATCTTTGATGACCCCTTCCTGCCCGACCCCCGAAAAAAGCCCGACAGCAACTTCGTCAGGGCGGTTGATGAATAGGTCACGTATCTCGTATCCCTGCCCGTTGAAAGTGCCCTCAAAGCCTATAAAGCCATGGTCAAAACCCTGCTGAGGGATAAAAGTCCCGATCGGCTGCCAGCCCTTTCCCTGATTGGCTGTCGGGCTCGCCAGCTCTGTATAACCGGCAGTAGTGGCATCGAGATCATTCATCAGAATGTGATGACCGCGCAAGTTGTCCCTGACAGCATCCAAATCATACCAAGTCCGTATTTCCAGGTTTTGGGAAGGAGGACCAGAGCCTACCACCATCCCGGCAATTAAGGCTACCGTAATCAAAAAGGCTACCGTAATCAAAAAGATGCTAACTCTTGGCATGTAACAGTTCAGTTTTCCAACATTTGCGGCAGTGACGGACTCGGTGGCGGGTTTGCGCCCGCTGAGCACTCCACCAATAATGGCCAGGGCCCCGGGAAGCAGCATAATACCGGTCAGTGCCATAAGCACCCCTCCAGCCACACCCCATTTAAGCCCGGATTCGCCCCTTTTCGTCTTTCTCCAACCGACGAGGGTGAGAACCCAGCCGGGGAGTCCGAGAAAGACAACCGACGTAAAAAGTAGGTCCGTCCACCAGAACTCAGGTCCTAATGCTCCTATTGCAGGAGCCCCTTCAATAACCACACCCATAAGGAATGCCACGGCCAATACTACCCAAATTACTCCACCCAGAATGAAGCTGACCAGCAATACAGGACTACCCTTTCTTGCTCCTGCCAGTCTTTTCGCCCGAAACCTATCCCACAGGAAGCCGGTCAGTGCACCAAAGACCAGAGCGGATATAATGCCAGCTAATGCCAGACCAATCGATGACAGTTGAAGCGTTGTACCGTAAAGAGTCCAAGCAATGCCATCGGTAGGCCACCCCGGGGTTGTGTAAATAGCCCCAACTACAGCGACTATGCAGAGGAACAACGAGAGCACCATTCCCTTCAAAATGCTGGTGACGCGGGGCAGATAATCGTACAGGGCGGCAAAAACCGCCCCGAATATGATTCCGCGGATTATATATTGAAAGAGTAGTGAGGTCCAGAACGATGGGTCCGTTAAAGACCTCCATGTGAACAGGGTTAGCCCGGCTCCGTATAGGAATTGCGGGGTGAGCCCAATATTATTATAGTAAATCGTTCCCAGTATCCCAGCAATAACAATGTAGACAATTCCGGTGATTAGGCCAGCTTTGATTCCCCGTCCGAAATCAGCCATTTTTCACATCCTTGACTATTCACATCATTCTTTTTACACTAAGGAAGTTATTATACCATGGGGTTAGCCGGGGGAACTACAATGAAGAGTAAAAATCCAATAGTTGTAATCATCTTGGTTGGTCTGGCCATTATTGCCGCTGTTGGCATCTATACACTTCTCAAACCGGAGCCCGAGCCCAAAATCCATTCTGCAACTTACGGTTATTATTCCCAAGAATCTAGAGTAGGGGAGCTACAATTCGGATCAGCCGACAACAGGACTTATCAATTCGAAGGAGAGTTCAACATAGATACCACCGTCGGAGAGGTCGGGGTGAGTTTTCATGGAGAGGTTGGAGATTTCAGGGATTCAGTGCCTCGATCCAAATCTTCGGGAGGGAGCTACGAGGACTCTTCTCTGCCATTTCCTACGGCAATAGATGCAGCCATTTTCGTTGACGTAACCAGGGAGATGACGTTCTTACTACCACCAGAACGCTGGGGGGGCATTGATGTAGGGTACTCAGAGCAATTCACCTCCATGATCCCTTTGGGTGGTATACCGGAGGTAACCGTGGAGATGACTGCCATCGAAAAAGAGGACGTTGTGGTCCCCTCCGGCACCTATGAGAATTGTTTCGTGGTGAATGGAACACAACCTGAGATGGACCTGGAGATAACACTCTGGGTAACTGAGCAAGGTATTGTGCCCCAAGCAGAAATTACAATGGCCGTGCGGGGCATTGACCATCTTACGTTAACAATGAAACTTGAACATTATGAATAAAAGAATGATAGAATTCCTTAGCTCCGTTCCCAAAACGGGTACCACCCATTTAACCACGGACGAAAGCTAAGATTGCCAGGTAGCTTATTAAGGTCGTTAAATCTCGCTCTGGCTTAAGCCCTTTTCCCCTCTTTGAGGCTTAAGAAGTCCGAGTTATAGTCCTCGATGAGGCCGGAATCAGCAAAGCTGAAGTAGCGATTCTCGCCTATTATGATGTGGTCTAAGACCTTAATCTGCATAATATTGCCGGCAAGCCTTGCTTATCGTTATTGCCCAATTGCAGCAGCGCTGGGCTCGCTGGTGGGTTTGCGTCCACTGAGCACTCCTCCAATAATGGCGAGGATCCCAGGAAGCAGCATAATACCGGTCAGTGCCATCATTACCCCTCCGGCCACGCCCCATCTAAACCCGGATTTGTCCACCTTCGTTTTTCTCCAGGCGACGAGGGCGAGAACCCAGCCGGGGAGTCCGAGAAAGACATCCGACACAAAAAGTATGCTGTACCACCAGAAAGGCCCCGGCTGCTCTATTACAGGAAACCCTCTGACAACCACATTCATAAAGAAAGTCACCGCCCCTAACACCCACATCCATACCCCTAAGGCGAAGCCGAGCAGCAATGCTGCATTACCTTTTCTTGCTTCCCTCAATTCTTTCGCCCTCAGCCTATTCCATACAGAACCGACCAAAGCGCCGAAAGCCAGAGTGAACATAATATTAACCAATGCCAGGCCAACTGATGACAAACAAACCGTTGACCCGTAATAGGTCGCAGCATATGAGTGGCCACCGTCATGCCAAGGCCATCCGGGAGTCGCGTAAATAATCTCAATTGAAGCAACTATCCAGAGGAACGCCGAAAGCACCACTCCCTTTCTAACGCTGGTGGTGCCTGGCAGCGAATTGTACAAAGCTGCGAGAATCGCCCCGAATACGATCCCTCGGAACATATAGCTCCAAATCGAGAGAATCACGATTGAAAGCTCCGTTGACTCGGGTTGGATTCCGAGTCCGGCTGCAATCGTAAGACTCAGAAACTGCTGGGAGAAACCGGTTAACTCAAGCATTACGGCGATGAGCAAATAGACGACCCCAGCAGCCGCACCAGCTTTGATGCCCCGTCCGAAATCAGCCAATCATCTCACCTCACTATACATTCGACAAAGCGGCTTAAATAGATACTGCAATGACACTAAATTTGCTGCCCACCTGATTGTGCTGTCAATCGTTAATTTTTCACATGCGAACATTATATCAGAATTTCCCCCTCTCTCTAACTCTCTCCCGCTAGGGGAGAGAGGATTATGATTTATGCAGTTAACTATAGTTTCGCCCTGCTTGCTTCCACTAGCGATTTTCGCCTATTATGACGTGCTTTATCGCCTACTGCAGCACACTACGTCGCCTAATTAGTAACAGCATGACGGAACGTGTAGTTTAGAACTACTCAAGAATCAGGCATGTAATAGAGTTCAAGTCGGGTAAAGTGCGGGGTACTGGACGACAGACAGAACTTTATGCTATTGTTCATCCTCAGTGTATGGTCGAACTAAAATCGCCGGATTTGTTTACCTGGATTACATAGGTTATCCGCAATCAAAAGTGACCCAAGCCCGTAGTAGCTTGGCGCTGCTAATTTCATGAGATAGTGCGCAGAAAAGACAGCTCGAAGGAGAATAAAGAATGAAGACAAAGAAAAAAGAGGATCGATCGGCTTCGCTGGTTGAATCCCAACCTGCGGTCCCAGTCAGGAGAACCCTTGCCCAAGACCTGTTCGATGGGGTTGCCCCCTCGTACGACACTTGGGCGCAAGTGCTGACTTACTTTCAGTACCTTCGTTGGCGCGAGTTCTTAGTCTCGCGAATGGCTCTTCGGCCGGGAAACCTTGTGCTTGACGTATGTACCGGTACAGCCGGTGTTGCCATGGAGATTGCCGACCACCATGATGGCCGAATCGTGGGGCTCGATGTTAGCCACTTGATGCTGGAAGCTGGCCTCCGCGCCGTCGAGAAGAAAAGCCTGGACGGCAGAGTCCAACTTGTCCAGGGCCGCGCTGAGCATTTACCCTTTCCTGATGAGACCTTCGATGCGGTTGTCTTCACCTACCTGTTGCGTTATGTCCAAGACCCTGATGCAACAATACGGGAGCTGTCTCGCGTACTGAAACCAGGCGGGGAATTGCTCTCGCTTGAGTTCGGTCTCCCAAAAGCCTTTTGGATGAGAGCTCTATGGGAACTCCACAATAGGGTCGTCATGCCCGTAATGACCATCCCCGTTTCACGAGGTTGGCATCGTGTTGGCTGTTTCTTGGGTCCGAGTATCTCGGGCTTCTGTCACCGGTGTCCTGTTGATCGCCTCGCCGCAATATGGCGTGAAAACGGGATTCCGCTGGTAGAAACGAGACGCCTGTTGCAAGGTGTAGCCATTGTGATGTGGGGAACGAAAGGAAGATAGAGACTGATAGCGCGCCGTAGTAATTACCTTGCAAAGAGGCACTAACAATATACGTGTGCAGTTTTCCAGTCGCCTTTAAGCGCTAAGGGATAAATTCGATTCCGCCTCTGGCTTAAGTTCTCTTTCCCTCTTTGAGGCTTAAAAAGTCCGAGTTGTATTCCTCGATTAGCCCGGCATCGGCAAAGCTGAAGTAGCGATTTTCGCCTATTATGATGTGGTCTAAGACCTTAATCTGCATGATATTTGCGGCGAAGACTAAATCCTGGGTGATTTGTTTATCGTTATCGCTGGGTTGAGGATTCCCGGCGGGGTGGTTGTGGACAAAGATTAAGGCCGCGGCATTATGTTTGACGGCGCCCTGGATAATTTCGCGAGGATAAATAGCGCTGGCGTTCAATGTCCCTTCGAAAAGGTCTTCAATCTCGACAACCCGATTCTGGGAATCAAGAAACATAACTTTGAAGACTTCTTTCTTCAGATCCCGCATGGAATGGTACAGGTAATCGAAGACTTCTCTGGAGGACCGGCAGTAGGGTTTGTCGAGGACTTGTTCTTTAAGAAACTCCCTGGCTATCTCCTGCATAAATTTGATTACAAAGATATTATGGCCAGTAATCCCTTTGATTTTCTGCAATTCCTCGGGAGGAGCCTCCAGAACGCCCCTCAGGGTCTTGAACCTCTTTATGGCTTCTTTGGCTTGCGGTTTACAATCCTTGCGAGCCGTCCCCAGTGTCAGCAGCAGTTCCACAATTTCATAGTCGAGGAACGCTGCCAGCCCCGATTGATTGAACCTTTCCCGTAGTCTTTTCCTGTGCCCTTCCTGGCTTTTAGCTTCCATGCTTCTGGCTTTCCTTATTATATACTATGGTTATGGGAATTATGTTATACGACAGCAACGGAAGTGCTGATATAATACTAATGTAATGAATTTAGCCCGGCAAATAGAGCAATATCTCCCCCGGCAAATCCTGGAGCTGGTCAAGGATATCAGCGGACAGGCTGCTAAACGGGGGCAAAGGGTATATCTCGTCGGTGGCGTAGTACGAGACCTGCTTTTAGGTTATCCCAATTTCGACCTCGATCTGGTAGTCGAGGGCGATGCGGTGAAACTGGCTCAACAAGTGGCGGAAACCAGCCAGGCAAAGCTGCTGGCCCACCACCGCTTCGGTACCGCTAAGCTCAGGTATGAGAATTTCACCATGGACCTGGCGACAGCACGAAAGGAAACCTATGCCAGACCGGGGGCACTGCCTGCGGTTACCCCGGGCACCATCAAGGATGACCTCATCCGCAGAGATTTCTCCATCAATGCTATGGCTATATCCCTCGCGGCAAACGATTACGGGGAGTTAGTCGACCCCTATCATGGTAAAAGCGACCTGGAGCACCGTCTCATTCGTATTTTGCATCCCGGAAGCTTCAACGACGATGCCACCAGAATTTTACGGGGCGTACGTTATGAACAACGGTTTGGTTTTGAGCTTGAAACACAGACCGCTCAGCTACTTAAACGAGATATTCCTATGCTGGACACAATAAGCAGCGACCGAGTCAGGCACGAGCTAGAACATATTTTCAAGGAAGAACGGCCGGAATTGGCTATCAAGCGGCTTGGCGAGCTGGGAGTGCTGCAAAGGATAAGCCCATCCCTCAAAGGCGATGGCTGGATAGCTGAGAAATTTGACAAAGCGCGCCGTCTGAAGAAGCCCGCCCAATTGCCCTCGCTCTATTTCTGCCTTCTTATTTATTCATTTAGCGAGAAGAAAATTGAGCAATTTCTCGCTCGTCTTAACATGTCGGCAAAATTATCCCGAGCCATGCGCGATACGCTCCGCCTCAAGACCAGCCTTCCATCCCTGGACAAGCCTTCCCTGAAACCCAGCGAGATTTATTACCTGCTCCGGGAATATGAGCCTGTGGCGATACAGGCAAATGCCATAGCCTCGGATGAAAAGGAAGGCACCTCTTCCTTAATCGCACAGCGCCATCTCCAACTATTTCTCACAAAACTGCGCTATGTAAGGACTTCCCTCGACGGGGAAGAGCTGAAAAGACTGGGCATCTCCGCCGGACCGGAGATGGGAAAGGTCCTCCAGGCATTACATAAGGCAAAATTAGATGAAGAGGTTCGCACCAGGGCAGACGAAAAAAAACTGGCCCTCTCTTTATCACCGAAGTTATAGTGGTGGGAATAGTGGTGGGAAGGGAAGAATATTTAAGACCGCCGGGCCGAGGTAGCAGGCCAAAAGATACTTGGGAAATCTACCTGCCCAGCAAGGCAGGATAAACTTCCATAACGGCAGTTTAGAGGCTCCGGCCAGGAGCCCAGCTACGTCAAACGGCAATATAGGTTGAAGTGAGAGGAGGAAAATGCCCCACGGGCCATGTTTATTCATCCAGCCTACAAGCCTTTGATATCCCGGTGCGTTCTCAATGTTTACAATTCTCTTTCCCCAGTAGCCGGCATAATAACCACTTGTTTCCCCAAGAGCACCAGCTACACTGGCTACCAAAGCTATAAGAACAGGATCCCAGTACTGTGCTGCTGCTATCATTATGAAAACATGGATGTATACCGGAACAAAGATGGCCAAGTTAGATAGCAGGGTGACTCCGAAGACAAGTAAATAAGCTGTGGTGGCAAATCTTTCTACCGAGATATTGAAGTAAGCCATTAAGTATCCCAGCAAAATCATGAAGCCGTAACTGAGACCAGCGAGGATGGCAACGTAAAGCGCTAAGGTAAGCCATCTTTTTTGCTTCAGCTTTTCCATCACCATTAAATTACCCCTGCGGGCCTAAAGGCCTGCCGCTACGTTTGTATGTGGAAAAGGAAATGCCAGGTAGCACTCCAATTTGTGCTTTTTGAGGCGTGAAAACAGCTCACCAGCTTCGTCTTGCCCTGAGAAAAAAGTAAAAAGACAAGGCCCCGAGCCCGCGAGATAAACTCCCGGGGCTCCGGCTTCTTCCAGAGTCTTGCGATATTTGTCCAGCCCGGGGAAGAAATCAAAGGCTATCCTTTCGAAGACATTAAACATAAAACTACGGTCGAGCGCTTCCCCCCGTCTCAAAGATGACAGGGCTGCCTGAACAAACTGGCCTCCGGTGAAATCAGCAACGCGTAAATTATTATACATTTGCTTCGTTTTGTCCGAGATTTTAGGTAATGGCGGCACCAGTAACACAAAGCAGGTTGCAGGCAGGGACGGCAGCGGGGTTACTTTTTCTCCCTTCCCCTCTACCAGAGCCATGCCTTTATGGATGAAGAAAGGGACATCCGAGCCCAGCTTCGATGCTAACCGGACTAGCTCAGAAAGCGGCAACCTCAATCCCCAGAGCTCATTCAGAGCTAAGAGGGTGGCAGCGGCATCGCTGCTGCCTCCCCCCAATCCCACACCCCAGGGTATATGCTTGCGAAGTTCGATTCGTGCCCCCAGACTATATCTTGTGCTTTCCTTAAGCAGGGCGGCCGCCTGTGTTACCAGGTTATCCCGCTTTAAGCTGGGCTCCTCACATTCAAAGCATACTTCCTCGTCTAATTGGAAATTGAGGACATCACATAAGTCTATTGACTGGACAATACTGGAGATCCGATGATAATCATTCTCCTTGCCCAGTACTTCGAGGACAAGGTTTATTTTAGCCGGGGCATAAACAGTCAACATTGCAAGCTTTTTGTAAAGGGAGCAAAGATTTTCCATAGCTCCCTCCATTCCTCCAGACTAAGAGTTTCAGCCCGTCGTTTAGCTTCTATGCCAGCCTTCTCCAGTAATGAAGCAACCTGGCTGGGCGGCATCCCCAAAGAGTGAGCCAGTGAATTGCGAAGCTGCTTACGAGGAGAGCGGAAACCATGCATAACTATATCAAGAAAACCAGCGACATCGGATACCTCGATAGGCGGCTGGGAGTAAACATCCAGGCGTAGAATAACCGAATCCACCTTCGGCGGGGGATAAAAACTTGCCGCCGGCACATAGGACATAATAGCAGGCTTGCTATAAAACTGCGTCTTAACACTGAGCAATCTCATCTTACCGGGGGCGGCAGCAATAGCTTCGCCGACTTCCTTCTGGACCATTACCACTATTTCCGAGGGTCGGGGCTGCGCCTCGAGAAAATGACTCAATACCGGTGAAGTAATGTAATAGGGAAGATTAGCGATAACTTTATAACCCCGGGCAAGTTCAGAGGCAGGTAAATTATCTTGGAGAACTTGCCGGGGGGTAACCTCAAGTATATCGGCATGGACAATTTTGACATCAGGAAAGGCAGCCAGTCGTTTCTTCAGCAGGGCAACTAATTTGGAATCGAGCTCAACAGCAATGACCCTGGCTCCTCGCCTAGCTAACCCCTCAGTTAGTATGCCCAGGCCGGGACCTATCTCGACTACAATGTCCCCGGGGCTGAGTTCGGCAGCAGATAGAATACGCTCTAATACAGCTTCATCTATAAGGAAATGCTGTCCTAACCTTTTTTTCGG
This sequence comes from Dehalococcoidia bacterium, assembly GCA_035530115.1. GTDB lineage: Bacteria > Chloroflexota > Dehalococcoidia > GIF9 > AB-539-J10 > RBG-13-51-36. The sequence goes on from DATKVL010000031.1 coordinate 10,062, forward strand.
TTTGAAGCCAAATTGGCGGAGCAATTGCCGGTACAAAAGTTTCAGCCTTGTCCAAACAACTGGTAGAAGCCCTTTCCCACTTTCCTTCCCGTGTACCCAATTTCGACCATCCTCTTCAATAACGGAGCTGGCTTATATCTTTCCCATCCAGTCTGCTGGTAAATCCCTTCCAGGAGGTCAACTATAACATCTATACCAACCATGTCTGCCAGCTCAAATGGGCCCATAGGCCAGTTGTGGGATAATTTCTCTATTTTATCTATATCTTCTATGCTGGCTAAATTCTCCTCCAATAGCTTGGCGGCCTCATTGAGAACCAAGGTTATTATTCTATTGGTTACAAATCCAGGGGAATCTTTAACTACGACTGTTTCCTTACCCAAAGATTTGACAAAATCGAGGCTTACTTTCAAAGTTTCCTCCGATGTAAGCAAAGTTTTCACTATTTCTACTCCCTTCATTAGCGGTACGGGGTTCATAAAGTGTGTGCCGATAACCTTGTCGGGACGCCTGGTCGCAGATGCCAGTAGACTTACTGGTATTCCTGATGTGTTAGAAGCCAGAATTGTTTCTTTGGGGCAAACTTCTTCAAGCTGTCCAAATATCGGCAGCTTTACCTCCGCCCTCTCAAATACCGCCTCTATAACATAGTCAGCATCCTTAGCGGCATTTTTCATGTCAACTGAGGTATGAAGTCTCGCCAGAGCTTCATTCATCTCCGCTTGCTTAATTTTTTCTTTTTGCACAAATTTACCCAGGCTGGCTTTTATCATGTTCATACCACGGTCCAGAAACTCCTGTTTTACGTCGACCATGGTTGTCTCATAGCCGGCCTGTGCCGATACTTGGGCTATACCGCTGCCCATAGTCCCCGAACCAATAATGCATACCTTTTTTATTGCCATGTCCGTCACCACCTTGATTATTTGAGGCTGTTTAAAATTTCTTACGCCATGGTGTAACCACCATCAACGCTGATAGTCTGTCCGGTTATGAAGTTAGCCCGGTCTGAGGCCAAGAAGAGAACAGCATTGGCTATATCATCTGGTGTCCCCAGCCGTCCCAGAGGGATACCCTTAGCTATTTTCTCTAGCGCTTCTGAGGTGCCAAATACTTTCATCATCTCATCCGTCCACATGCTCTCCGAAGTAGTAACATCTCTGCTTGCAGGAACAACAACACCTGGACAAATCACATTGACATTTATCCCATAACGGCCAAGCTCCCTGGCCAAAGACTTTGTCATAGAAATCAAAGCACCCTTGCAGCCGCTGTAAACAGCTTCTCTCAATTGCCCTACTCTGGCAGCATCCGAACCAATGCTGATGATCCTTCCGTACTTCCGCTCAATCATATGGTCTAAAACGGCTCTAGTGCAGTTTATATCGCTCCAAAAATTGCGGTTTATCTCCTTTTCCCAATCCTCTCTGAGTTTCCTTACAAAAAGGTCGTCCTTGACCCAACCAACAACGTTGACCAGTATATCTACCTGACCAAACTTATCCAGTGTTTGCTTCACCATCACCTGAACCGAATCCCAGTCGGTTACATCCGTCCTTATATTCTCAACCTTGCCCTTGCCTAGAGCATTGGCCTCCTTAGCCACTTTAGCTCCTTGAGCTTCATCTAATTCAGCTATGGCCACGTTCGCTCCTTGCTCAGCAAAAGCCAGAACTATCCCCCGCCCAATATTGGAGCCACCCCCAGTAACAATAGCTGTTTTACCTTCAAGCCCTAAGAAATCCATCTGTGAACTTTTTCCTATCTATTCTGAATTTCATAAGCCGTGCACCTGCCCTCGATTCCCAAACCGGGAAGCTGTCTTTGCCAGCTAGCTCCAACCAGGCAACTCTATATCACACTGTAAATGCTATTTACCGCTGCTTCCTTCCGGACCTGACGGGGTTCATAGTCTCCAGTTGCATAGAACCCGATTATCAACACCGCTCAGCAAAAACAAATCTAGCCGGCCGTAAACCTCAAACAGGAATTCAGCCCCGCTATAGCGGTTTTCGGGTACAGGGCACCGCTAGCTCCCCGCCTAGCACGGCTCAGTTCATGATGTTACCAATAAGTGTTAACCAAGTCAACATCAGGATAACGTGAGCGTCTGGTGATGTCATTCTGAGGAATCCAATAGACAAGGCTAATAGCTAATCTGTCAGCTAATCCTGAGGCAACCCTCTCTCTTTGAGGTTCTTTCTAGCTACCTTCCCCGAGCTAGTTTTAGGTATGCTGTCTACAAATTCGATTCTCTTAGGGAGCTTAAAATCAGCCAGGTTTTGGCAACAAAGGTCAGACAGCTCTTCTGCCGTGGCACGTTGACCTTCTTTAAGCACTACGAAGGCCGTGGGTATCTGTCCTCCATAACCATCGTTAATACCTACATAGGCTGCCTCAGCTACGCCAGGGTGGCTTAGCAGCACGAATTCAACTTCCGACGGGCCGATCTTAAGTCCAGAAGACGTGACTATTATGAACGACTTCTTCTCTATATACTCCACGTAGCCCTCCTCATCCATCCTGACTAAATCTCCGGTATAAAACCACTCATCCTTGAGGACTTGAGCTGTGAGTTCAGGTGCTTTATAGTATCCTTTCATCACCCAAGGGGCATTGAACACAGCCTCCCCTATTTCGCCCCTGGGAACTTCCTTGCCGTTGTCATCCAGTATCTTAAGGCGGCAAATTGGCTTGCCAACAGTCCCCAGCTTACGGCTTTTAAAGGTGCTTATGGAAACGGCTGAAACTTCCGTGAGACCGTATACCTCATAAAGGGATAAACCGAACTTGTCCTCCAAAGTCTCCATTAACTTGGGAAAGGACTTTGCCCCAGCGGTAACAGCCAATCGCAGCGAACTCAGGTCATATCTTGCCAGGACTTCGTCACGCACCATAGCCAGGGCATTGTACATGGCAGGAACGCCAAAGATAACCATGCCTTTTTCCTTCTCCAAAGCCTCCAGGACAGCTCTGGGAGTGAAATTAGGCATAAGCACGATGGTAGAGCCTGTGATAATCGAACCAAAAAGAACCTCGAATAAGCCATAAAGATAAGAAAAAGGAACAAGGTCTATAATGACATCTTCTCTTTTCCGTTGTATGCCTGCGGAAACTATGGGAGGAGTCCCCATAAGGGAAGCATGCGTATGTACCACGCCCTTTTGCTTCCCCAGGACTCCAGAGGTGTAAAATATAGTAGCTTCATCATCGTCTTTTATATCGATAGCCGGTGATATGGAAGAACTGTTAGCTATCGTCTTTGTGTAAGCGGCCGTATCAACCGCAATTACGCGTTTTAGCAAAGGAATGTTAGGCAAAACTGAGGAAAGCATCCGAGAAAATTTCTTCTCCGTTATCAGGATTTCCGAGTCGGAGTCTCGCAGCAAAGAATCAAGTTCAGGAGCTTTAAGCGCAGTGTTGAGCAGCACAGCTACACCACCACCTTTAACTACCCCGAAGTAATTGATGACCCACTCAGGGCTGTGGGACATCAGGATAGCTACATGGGTACCCTTTTTCATCCCCAGCTCCAGGAGGGCATTGGCTACTTTGTTGGAAGCTTCATCCAGTTCCCCATAAGTAATCCGCTGAGTATCAAGAACAATGGCTTCTTTGTGCGGTATTTCGCTGGCAGTTTTTTCCAGGGTCTGTTTAATATTCATCTCTGCCTCCGGAAAATCCTTGTGACCAAAAGTATATCGTAATAAAAAGTATACCGTAAAGCCCTCAGCCATGGTTGCCGGGGAAAGCATACAATTATTGGAGAGAAGGGATTGTCCTCAGCACCACTGAGGTTTCAATCTGCCTCTCGGGGATGTGCCAATATGTCCGCAAGAGCCTATCCTTTTCCTTAGACGACACCAGTTTGAAACCATGCTTCTCGTAGAATCGAATAGCCCAGGTGGCATCAGCCCAGGTCCCTACCAGAATTTCCGGAGCCTCGGCCAAGCCCAAGAGGTATTCAAGCAGCCTCGTGCCAATTCCCTTTCTCTGGTATCCTGGAAGTACATAAGCATGCCTGATCAAAGTAGTGTCTTTAAGAGCTTGAATTCCTGCCACTCCGAGCAAATGCCCGCCTTCTGTCCAGCCAAAGAATCGTACGCCAGATTCAATTTCTTCTTTTAATTCCCCGACTGACATATACGGTTCCTTCCATCTATCATTCGGGATTACTTCTTTGTAAGCTTGCGCAGCATCATTTATGACCTTGAGTATAGCATCGAGATCTGAAGGCAATAGGCTACGAATCATTTTGCTTAAAACAGGGAGTAGCGGGCACGCACTTCCCGGCTAACGTCACAACTTCCGCGGCGGTTGTGGTTGTTGTTGCTGGAACTGTATGGCAATTACTTCGCTTCCTGCTTCAAATAGCTCTGACTTAATTTCGTGCACGAGGCCCCAGGACTGCGCCTCATCTGGATTCAATGTTGTCCTCTCAACCATGGCATCAGTAATATCTTTGGCGCTTTTACCGGTATTGGCTGCTATTACCTTGGCAATATTCTCCATATCAATTCTCAACCCCTTTAACCTTTCCTCCAGCAGTTTCTCCTCTAAATTCTGCTCCCCCCTGAACTGCGCACTAACGCCGTGAAACAAAAATCTCGCCTGGGGTACTGACAGCCTCTTCGAACCGGCACAGTATATAACGATGCCTATTGAGTCCACGCTGCCGAAATTGTGCGTAGTTATGGAAGCAGGTAATCCTTTCAAATAATTATATGCGCTTAAACCATGGATGACAGAACCGCCCGGCGAAGAGATAAGAAGGATGAAATCTTTTATCCCTTGCTTCATTTTCTGGTCGACGGCACTCATCAGAGCATTGACCGTGGCATCAATCACCGGGGCAAAGAACCTGATTACAACTGGTTTCGTAGCCATGTTTTATCCTCCTCCTTCTGGCTTATACTCTATCTCATTTCTGTAAATCTGCCTTGATTATAACAAATATCGCAGAATTAGGAGGTAACTTAACAACCCCTTCCTATCATTCAGAGCCCCTGGCTATCACTAAGTGCGACAAAAGAAACACCTCAACGTAAGTAATTTCGATACAGTTGAGGGTAAAATTGAGGTTGGGAAGCTTTGCTGTGCTATACTTGCACATAGGAATTAGCTATGAAAGATATGGGTAAAGTAAATCTTAGAGGCAAGCTGGAATCTCTGGCTAAGGACATGGGGACAACTTGCTTCGGTATAGCTGACCTTACTCCTGCCAGACAGCGTATTTCCGAGCAGGGAGGAGAATTTCTAACTCAGTTTCCACGAGCTGTTTCCCATGGCTTCGTTCTTACGGATGGCATTGTAAATACGCTGGTCCATCATAAAAATATTGCTGCCCTCAATAATTATTGGTATTACGTGTATCGAATTATAAATCCGCGCATAGACTCGATTTCTGCGATGTTAGCCCAATCCCTGGACAAAGCCGGTTTCCAAGCTTTCGTTGTCCCGTCGTCTCAAACAGT
>DATKVL010000032.1:0-2324 GCA_035530115.1 Dehalococcoidia bacterium
CGACCCAGCCAGAAGTAAGGGATCCGTTGACTCGAGTGAGATGCCGAGTCCGGCTGCCGTGGTAATACTCGGAAACTGAAAGGAGAAACCGGTTAACTCAAGTATTACGGATATGATCAAGTAGACTGCTGCAGCAGCCGCACCGGCTTTGATTCCCCGTCCGAAGTCGGCCAACTATCTCACCTCACTATACATTCGGCAAAATTGTTTATCGTTATTGCGAAACTGCGGGGGCGCTAGGCTCGGTGGCGGGTTTACGCCTGCTGAGCACTCCACCAATAATGGCGAGGGCCCCGGGAAGCAGCATAATACCGGTCAGTGCCATAATTACCCCTCCAGCCACACCCCATCTAAACCCGGACTTGTCCACTTTCGTCTTTTTCCATGCAGCGCGGGCGAGAATCCAGCCGGGGAGTCCGAGAAAGACAACCGACGTAGCAAGTAGGTCTGACCACCACATACCAGGGTTTATTGCGGGAGCCCCGCTAATAACCACACCTACAAGGAATAACAAGGCCAATACTACCCAAGTTACTCCGCCCACAACGACGCTGACCAGCAATGCAGGACTACCCTTTCTTGCTCCTGCCAGTCTTTTCGCCCGAAACCTATCCCACAGGAAGCCGGTCACTGCCCCAAAAACCAGAGCGGATATAATGCCAGCCAGTGCCAGGCTAAGCGATGACAAGCTAACCGTTCCACCGTAATAAGTCCCGGCACCCGTGATGCCATTGTCAGTCCAAGGCCCTCCAGGGGTTGTGTAAATAACCTCAATTAAGGCAACTATCCAGAGGAACGACGAAAGCACTACTCCCTTCACAATGCTGATAGTGCCGGGGAGGAAATTGTACAGGGCCGCGAAAACCGCCCCGAATACGATTCCTCGGACTAGATAGGGAAGAATCAAGGAAAAAATCACGAATGAGGGATCTGTTAAAGCCGTTAATGAGAATGGGTGGAGCCCGGCTGCGTATATAAAGTACGGGATGGACCACCAAGAATTGTGGTAAATTGCTGAAATTATCGCAGATATAATCAAGTAGACCGCTGCAACAGCCACACCCGCTTTGATCCCCCGTCCGAAATCAGCCAATTATCTCACCTCACTATACATTCGACAAGCCTTGCTTATCGTTATTGCCCAATTGCGGCAACGCTGGACTCGCTGGCGGGTTTGCGCCCGCTGAACACTCCACCAGTAATGGCGAGGGCACCAGGAAGCAGCATAAGACCGGTCAGTGCCATAAGCACCCCTCCAGCTACACCCCATTTGAGCCCGGATTCGCCTCTTTTCGTCTTTCTCCAAGCGATGGCGGCCAGAACCCATCCGGGGAGTCCGAGAAATACAACCAACATATTAAGCAAGTCGAACCACAAAAAATCAGGCCCTATTGGAGGGATCCCTCTATTAGTAACCACACCTGCGACAAACATCACGGCCCATGCTAACCACATTATCCACCCCAGAATCAAGCTGAGCAGCAATACCGGACTACCTTTTCTTGCTTCTGTCAGTTTCTTCCCCCGAAACCTATCCCACAGGAAGCCGGTCAGTGCGCCAAAGACCAGAGCGGATATAATGCCGGCCAATGCCTGTATAACCGTTGACAGGCGAACAGTTACACACGTCACCTTAGAAATACTGATATCTTCGGTACCGGTGGGCCACCCCAAGTTTACGTAAATAAGCCAAAGTGCACCGAGTATCCAGAGAAATGCCGAGAGCACCATCCCTTTCTTAATGCTGGTAGTGCCAGGGAGGAAATTGTACATGGCAGCGAAAACCGCTCCGAATAAGATCCCGCTGACTACATAATATTGAAGGAGCTCTATCACGCCTGAGAGGTCAGTGAAAGACCTCCATGTGAATAGCATGAGTCCGGCTCCGCTTATAAGATCCACGACAAAGTCCGGCACGGAGAAAGGGCCGGAGAGAGAATTGTAGTAAATTGCTCCCAGTATCGCAGCGATAACCATGTAGGCAATTACAGTGATTACGCCGGCTTTGATCCCCCGTCCGAAATCAGCCAATTATCTCACCTCACTATACATTCGACAAAGCGACTTAAATAGATACTGCAATGACACTAAATTTGCTGCCCACCTGATTGTGCTGTCAATCGTTAATTTTTCACATGCGAACATTATATCAGAATTTCCCCCTCTCTCTAACTCTCTCCCGCCAGGGGAGAGAGGATTATGATTTATGCAGTTAACTATAGTTTCGCCCTGCTTGCTTCCACTAGCGATTTTCGCCTATTATGACGTGCTTTATCGCCTACTGCAGCACACTACGTCGCCTAATTAGTAACAGCATGACGGAA
>DATKVL010000033.1:0-4211 GCA_035530115.1 Dehalococcoidia bacterium
AGTTTCTGTTGTTGCAGCCGCTACAGGCAGCGCTCTTCTTGGTGCTATGGCTGGAGGAGCGCTCATTGGGGGCGGCTATGAAGCTATAACAGGTGGCAGTATTCTAAAAGGTGTCTTGGGTGGTGCAGCGCTCGGCGCAGCTGGATATGAGGCTTATACTGCCCTAGCGCCTTTGGTTTCTTCGGGTGCAATGGACCCTACTGCACAGGCAAATTTCGGAGCGGCCGTTAATTCAAGCGGAATGACAACTGATTCAGCGACATTACTGGGTCAAAACGTGGCTTCAGGAGCTCTTCCAGTGGCGGATGCTACAGCTATCGCCAATGGGGGAACTACTCTGGCTTCAGGAGGTACGTTGTCAGGACTAACTTCAGCAGGTGAAAATTTCTTAAAAAGTTCAGCCGGTCAAGATATTACCAGTGCTCTTATAAATGGTGCGAGTACAGCTTATGCAGCTCGCCAGGCAGGAAAAGCTGCCGGTGTAGCTGCACAAGGAGCTCTTAATGCAGGTGGAATCCTTGCCACAGGAGCTACTCAAGCTGCAAACATACAATCCCAGGCAGCTAAAACAGCCGCGGGTCAAGCTGTGGCAGGCCAGCAACAAGCTATGGGCACGGTGCAAAGTACGTTGGCTGGACAGACTGCATTGGACCAACCTGCAATATCGGCAGGAACGTCTGCTTTACAAACATTGTCAGAAGGCTTGGCGCCGGGCGGGCAGTTCAATAGGCCTTTCACGATGGCCGACGCACAGAACAGTCCGGCATACCAGTTTGCTCTTCAACAAGGTCAAAACCAGGTAAGCAACTCCGCTGGCGCAGGGGGTACGCAGTTGTCAGCCGGGAACGTACAGAATTTGACAACCATGGCCGAGGGCACAGCCGCGCAATACCAAAACCAGGCATTCAACCAATGGTTGGCGACAAACAACCAGACACTCAGTTCACTACAGAACATGGTACAAACTGGACAAATATCTACACGACAACTTTCTGCGTCTCTTGCTGCGGCAGGTGTGGATCAGGCTACGATACAGCAAAACATCGGCAACTTAACAGCAGGGGGAACAATCGGGTCTGCACAGGCAGTTGCAGGAGGCGTAACAGGTGCAGCTGGTGCGCAGGCTGCGGGCGTAGCTGCGGCAGCAGGCGCTAATGCCGCTGGTATAACAAACCAGGCAAACATTATTGGGCAAGGTGTGACAAACGTGGCTAACAATCTAACTGGGATAACTGCTGCATCCAAAGCGCCTCCTGTAATACCAGCACAGCCTCCACTAGCAATGTCAAGTGCAAGTGGTTTGCCAACAGCCGCTCCAGTAGCGTAAACGTAAGGAGAAGAACATGGCACTTCCAGTAGAATCCGGTCAACTGCCAATGAGCGGGCGTCCTGCTCAAACAGATTCAAGGATCCCTTTAGCTGTCGGGCCTGCTCCCGATGTAAACTTGCCTGCACCTGTCGACATGCAAGCTAACCAGGCTAGGTCTTATGAAATACAGCAAATTGCCGGCGCTGCAAAAGCTCAAGTAGGTGATCAAAAAGATGCTGAACGAGACAAAGCCAGTATACAGGCGTACTTGGCTAGTGGGGGTAAGGGTAACCTTGCCACGCCTGAAGGCATGAATCAAATTCTGCAAAGTGATTGGGCGAAAAAGAATCTAAGTCAAAAAGGTTACCAGAATCTATCTGACATTTATGGTAAGAAAGTCGCAGCCGATCTAACAATCAAGCAGGCGCTTGCTGACGAGGATCCGACTTCAATAGCGAACATTCACGACACGATGGAAGCTCAAGCTCGGTATGTTACTGCTCCACCACTGGAAGCCTATGACTCTGCTCTTGCAGCAGGCGAAGGTGAAAAAGCTGCGTTGGATGCTTTTACGACTGCTCGTACAAGGTCTGCTCAATTTGCTCAAAACATGAAAGACAAGTACGGCAAGCCTCTGTTCACTCCGGAAAAGATCCAGAAAATGCAGACCATGGGTCCGGATGAGTTCCGATACATATACCAAAACTCCGATTATTATATGGCTCGAATGAAGGCTGCACTGGAAGCCAAGTTGGCAGGCGTTAAGGTCGCTGAGTCCGGAGCTCGAATTGGTTCGTTGAATGCACAGGCTGAAAAATTTAAAGCCGAAGCCAATCGGGACAGAAGCCAGGCTAATAAAGTAACAGAGAAAAACATGCTTGTCGACGGAGTAGAAAAAGTTGTATTGTTTGACCCGATTAAAAAGTCGTTCATGGATGCCAATACAGGGGAGGACATTACATCCAAAGTCAAGCCCATTCCTTCCAAGGGTTCCGGAGGTGGACTGGGTGTTAGGGGCAGCATCTATTTCCAGCGGGTTACCAGCGCTGCGAACGAGGCTGTAGCGTCACTTAAAAATATTGCGGAACTACCTATCACGACTTCAACCGGGATGTTTGGTACAGCTAAACCCGGGAGTACGTTGTTAGGGTCATCTATAAGTGTCCTGAGCAATGCCATGACGACACAAGACGTACAGGACTATAAGGCTACTGCCGCGGGTATCCAAAGAACCTTATCGGCAATTGAATCGGCTGGTCTTTCACCTCCTGGTTCGCTTACTGAACAAATGGACAAGATCACCTATCATGCAGGTGATTCAAACTTGACCAAATTGCGCAAGTTAGCTGAGACACGCCAAATTGTTGAGAAAGGACTCGAACCATACCTGCATAACCCACAACTTTCACAAGAACAAAAAGACTATGTCACGCAATTGATAGGGGATGTGTCCACGGCTATCCCATACACAGTTCACGACATAAATGAATTCCAAAAAGCAAGCCGAAAAAATTCCCAGTTGACCCCAAACGATTTTTTCTCGGCACATCCTCTCAAGAATTCAGCTTCTACAGCTAAACCTGAAGTGCTGCCTACTTTGCCCGATCCTAGCAAGTACACTGGTCAGACTGCCACTGACAACGATACAGGCGAAGTGTTTAAATCTGATGGCAAGAACTGGGTGCGTCAAGGCGGACCCACAAAACCCGGTGTAACAGGAATTACGCTTACACCAGCGGAACAAGCCATAAAGACGGACCTACAGTCCGGAAAGATCACGGAGGCAGAAGCGGTACAGAAGCTCAACGCATTAGGACACCCATAACATGGCAGCTTTGATACCATCGCAAGATCTTGCAAAACAGTGGGCAGCAGGCGCACCCGAGAAGCCTGCTGCTTCCGACCAAGGTTATCCTAGCCCAGGTATTATACCGAGTGCAGTTGCCTCCACTGAGAGCTTCATGCGCAATGCCAAGGACACAGTGAAAGACTGGCTTGCTCATCCTGCCGACAGTGCAAACGAACTCCACGATCAAATTACAAACCAGGCCAAGACTAGAAGCATGGATATGACTACAGGATCCGCAACAACTTCGGGCGGTCAGTTGCAGTCTGCACCAGTTATATCCGAAGACCAGCGTGCGCACGAAATGGCAGATACAGGCTCCATGATCGCAGGTGCAGGCGTCATCAAAGAAGTGGGTGGGCAGTGGCTGACCAAGGGCGTGGAAGAAGCGCTGGGCAAGTTGAAGAAGCCAATATCCAGGATTCTCGGACAAGATCCAGACTCTCCCGCAATCACACATCCAAAAGCCATCAACTCTTGGATCGACGGCGCTCTGCGCAAGTATGTGCTGAACCGCATGGCTACACCCGAAGACGAGATAAGGGCTTTGGCTGAGAACGGGGTGCTGCACGTGGATCCAGCAACATTAGGAGGACAGTATGCTCAACTGGGACGTGAATATGCTGCAACACAGGCAGCGGAAAAAAGTAAGAAAGTTGGTTTTACACAAGCAGGGGTGTCAGAAACTGCTAAACACTGGGAAAATATAAGCGATCAAAGTATCCAAATACTAAAAGCTGGTCCAAAATCTAAAACAAAGGGTGCTCCCGAATGGTTAAAAAGTCTAGATCCGCAAACGCCTATCTATAATGCGAGTTCGTATCATCCTAATCTAAGAACTTTAGGCTTCGACCACCTCGTCGACGTGCTTGGTGAGAAGCTCGCAACAGGAGAGCTCAGACCAGAACAGTTGTCCAAGGTGTCTGTGGCGGATGCTGTGCGCATGACGCATGGCTACAATTTGGACGCAGCGGAGCGCATGTCCAAGGCCCGCCTTGCTTCACAAGAGGGCATGACTGTCCACAAGGAGTATCCGGAAGGATACAAGTGGGTCCA
>DATKVL010000034.1:0-2997 GCA_035530115.1 Dehalococcoidia bacterium
GAAAGGCGTTGAGAACTGTGCCTATTGTCGTGAGTTTCCTTGTGTGAAGCTTACCAGCCTCTGGAAATCTGAGGGGATTACCAAAGCGAAAGCAACTCTCGAGGAAATAAGAAAAAAGCTTCGAGTCTGATACGCAGCAAAATTGGCCTGGCGGCAACATGTGGCTGCGCTTGGCCCGGATGCCAGCAAGTTGGGGCTTCACTTCTCAAAAGATAGGATATATAAGATAGACGGGACCCGGCAGGGGGACTCAAGAAATGCCTGAACTGCCTGAAGTAGAGACGATTAAGAACGAGCTTTCGCCCTGGGTCGTGGGGCAAAGCTTCACACAAGTTACTATCTTAGATACCGAGCTGGTGTGCGGTGGTTCTGCTGAAGAAGTCCGTCGCGGGTTAATCGGGCAGAAGGTGGAAAGCCTGGGACGCCGGGGAAAGTATCTCATCTTTCACCTATCAAATAGCAAGTCACTGATTATGCATCTCAGGATGACCGGCGTCCTGCTGTTAAATCCCAAAGGGGTTGACCGCTATGCCCGGGCGGTTTTTCATCTCTCCAATGGGCACCGCCTTGTTTTCAGCGACCGGCGCCGACTGGGGTTGATATGGCTGGTAGACGATGCCAACACTGTGGTCTGTAAGCTGGGCCCTGAGCCACTGAATGAAAGCTTTACACCGGGCATTCTGGGGCAAAGATTAAGCCGGCATCACATCCCCATAAAAGCAGCGCTTCTCGACCAGTGTATCGTCGCCGGAATCGGCAATATGTATGCCGATGAAGCCCTCTTTGCCGCTCGGATTCACCCTCTGAGAAAAACAGACGCCCTGTCGCCTGAAGAAGTGCAAACTTTACATAATAGCATCTGCAGAGTTCTTCAGGCAGCCATCGGCAGCAAAGGCGCCAGCGTGGATACCTACGTCCGCCCTGAGGGCGAGCTGGGCACAGCCCATTTCAATTTCAAAGTTGCTCACAAGGGAGGCGAACCCTGCCCCATCTGCGGCAGCACCATCGAGCGGGTCCTGGTGCAAAACCGCGGCACCTACTTCTGCCCCAGATGCCAACCTTTTGGTTCAGGGCCTCTGATATAAAAGCTGGCAGCGGCAAAATTTGCACCAGCGACTAAAGGCTTCCCAAGCCCCTGGGTTGAGCAAATGCTGGCCTGATATAGGCCTTCTGTTTGAGGTTACTTAGGGGTATAATTGAATTATTGGAGAGCCAATGAAAAGAATCCTTCTTAATTTAAAGAGGCGGAGTATGAAGACAATACTGAGATTGAGGAGACACCATTATTTGGTAAGAGTTAGTATCTTTCTAATTATGGTAGCCTTGATTGCTGGTATGGTAGGCTGTGATGGCAATGTTGGTGGCGGTAGTGAATCTTATAATCTCACTATCACCAGTACTTCTGGAGGGTCAGTTACTGGGCCTGGAGAGGGGACTTTTACCTATAATGCTACTACCGTAGTTAACCTGGTGGCCGAAGCTGACGAAGGCTATTACTTTGTTGGCTGGACTGGTGATGTAGACGCCATTGGAGATGTCAGTGCTGCTGTAACCAGCATCACCATGGATGACGACTACTCCATCACGGCTAACTTTGTGGGTGTTGAGGCTGGCCATGTGGGCATTAAGGCTGGCGACTGGGTAAAGCTTGAGTATACGTTTACTGGTTGGCCTGCCGGTCAGACGTACCCAGAGTGGTTGAAGTTGGAGTTTCTAAGCGTTGAAGGCACAATCGCTACTGTGCGTTTTACGCAGCACATGTCTGACGGAACTGAACAAAGCGACACCGCGCCTGTAGATATTGTGTCTAATATCGAAGTCCCTCTGCTCGCAAGCATTGTTATTTCCGCCAACCAGACAACAGGAGATTCCGTTTACATAGCTGGGTATGGCAATGTAACAATAGAAGACGAAGCTATAAAAACTTATGCGGGAGCAAACAGGACAGTAGTCTATTCAAGCTTTTCGCCTAGTGAAGCTCAGGTTACTTACTACTGGGATAAACTGACTGGGGTGATGGTGGAGCTATCCTCAACTTCTCCCGATTTTACAGCCACCGCTAAGGCAGCAGGGACAAACATGTGGGGAACTACAACTATCCGAATGCCGTGGTGGCCCTGGATAATAGTGGCGGTGGTGGCAGTGGGACTGGTGATTTTCTTCGTGCGCAGAGGAAGAGCTGCTTAGACCAAAGGATGCTGAGTTGGACTTTCCGCATACCTCCGCTGCTAAGCGCGGAGGTATGGCTATGCTGCCGCTGCAAGCCTGATGTCCTTTCCTATCTTAGCTCTCATTTGTTAAGACTTTGTCCCACAGGCCTTCAAGCGCAGTTTTTCAGGCCACAGTAGCTTGATTAAGAGGAAATATAGTTGACTCACCTGTGCTCGTCAATCATCTGACAAAGCCTCAAGCTATCCTCAAACTCTATATCAGAGCATCCGCAGAGTTCTCCGGGCAGCCATCGGTTGCAAAGGCGCCAGTGTGGATACCTACGTCCGCCCCGAGGGCGAGCTGGGCACAGCTCATTTCGATTTTAAGGTTGCTCATAGGGGAGGCGAACCCTGCCCCATCTGCGGCAGCACCATCGAGCGGGTCCTGGTGCAAAACCGCGGCACCTGCTTCTGCCCGAGATGTCAGCCTCTATGATTCCGGCCTCTGCTACAAAAGTTGTCAGCTGCTGGATTTGAACCAGCGACCAAAGGCTTCTTAAACCTTTGGTTCATCTAGCTGTATTTTACCTTACAAATGGCCTTGCCAATCCTCCAGTGAACTCCTAAGCTATCCTCAAACTTTATCCCAGTGCATCCTTGAGGCGTATTGACGAGTCCAGCGAATTCACATATGATATATTTGAACGGGAACAATGATCGTGGAATGAGGATGCTTCTAGTGATAGTTGGTACGACATAGGTTGGAGTTGAAGCTATGCCATTTTGTCCCGATTGCGGAACCAAAGTGAGCGAAGAAACTCGGTTTTGTCCTGAGTGTGGGCGTCCA